>CAXBDO010000078.1:0-8942 GCA_963974165.1 uncultured Aequorivita sp. | reverse complement strand
CGAAAAGTATTGGCTTTTTTATTATTTTCTTTTTTCCTAAAAATCTAATACTGTAAACATAAATTCTCTATCTCGCGGCACTTTATTTGTATTTCCATTATCATTGGAACCAATGGTAACTTCAAAGCTATTTGTAGTTTGATTCTTATAAAAAATGTTAATACTATCGTCACCCGAGCAATCAGCACCGGTTCCTGTACAATCTAATACATACTTCTAATAACGCTACCAAGGTAACCCACCTTACCAATTGCAACCGTATGAATTCCTCTTGGTGTATTACTTAGATTTCCACTGGTATCACTATATACAGCACCTCCAGTGTTTAATGTGGTAATTCGTGTTGTTCCCGTAACATTTAAATTTGAGTTTAGATTTGTAGTGCCACTTACTGTTAATGCAGAGTTTAAAGTTGAATTACCTGTTACGCTCAAAGTTCCATTTAACACGGAATTATTATTGACTCTTAATGTACCGGTTAAAGTAGAATTCCCTGTTACTCCTAAAGTTGAGCCTAGACTGGTTGCTCCAGATACATTTAATGTAGAATTTAAATTTGTTGCATTACTTACAGATAATGTACCTGCCAATGTCGTATTCCCCAATACAATAGCATCTCCGCCCACACCAAGAAGACCTCGAACAAAGGCAGTGCCATTAACATCTAACGGCACTGCTGGGGCTGTCATTCCGATACCTAAACTATCCTTTACATGCATACTTCCATCAACATCCAATAATTGCTCAGGATCCGGCGTACCTATTCCAACATTTCCATTATTTTTTATAACTAGTTGGGGATTAGTGGAGTCAACGCCATTAGAACCATCAGGTGTCGTTTGAATTACAAATCTTGTAGGAGTGCTACCTGCAGCCCCATCCCCATCCATATAAAATCTTACGGCACCAACCTCTACAACTCCATTTCCATCATGAGTTTTTGCAATAAAAGATCCGATTTCTCTATTATTTGGTAGTGGTTCTGGTATTTCAATAGATCCTCCTGTATTATATAGAATTATATTCGGAGGGTTTGTATTAGCGCTCGTAATTTGAAAATCATTATCCCCCGAACCCTTAATCTCAAAACGTTCAATAGGATTATCTGTCCCGAGCCCAAAACGTGCACCATTTGCACCATTATCTGTAATAACGATATCTGTCCCCGCATCCTTTGCACGGGCAGCGTAAATTAAATTGGTGCCAGGTTTCCATTCTTCAGCACCCACTTGAATCCATCTTCTCTCATTTATATCTATATCCCAATTCCAGTAATAAAACCCTTTATTAGCACCAGACACCAAAAACACCAACATTCCATGTTGGTCGCGTCCAGGATTTGTAGATGGAAAGGCATTGATTCTCGGTATTAAAATACCATCCAAAATTGATGGATCGGATGAATCTGAGGCGGAAATATCGAGCGTACTTTTTGGGTCTGTAGTACCTATACCCACTTGTGCGTTAAGATTTGAGATTATTAAAAGGCTAAATAAAACTATTGTAAAGTAATTTTTTAACTTCATTTTGATTTAATTGGTTGAGGTTTAAAAACAATAATAATAATTTTAATACAAATTAATCATAATTTGGCATAAAATAATTTGTTGTATAACATTTTTATTCGATTAAATGCAATTTTTATTAGGAAATGATAAATTAATATTAACGTTTTTATAATTTGCTAAAGATTGCTTATTCAAATGTTTTCCTATTAGATAATTAACTTAATACAAAAAGTCGTGTTAGTTATAATTAAACTAACACGACTTTTAAAAAAGTGAATTTACTATTTATTATTCAATAATTCCACCACAAGCAACTCTACCTCCAGCATCGCCAGTAGGTTGGGTTTTAAAATCATCTTTTCCTTGGTGTACAATAATTGCTTTTCCCATAATATCTCTCTTCTCATCTCCACAACCTAGACACCACTGATCAGTTAACATGGTAACGTTACCCGATCCATCTTCAGAAACTTCGAAATTTCCGATATCCCCTTTATGAAAACCAGCTTCATCACCCCATTTTCCATGTTTTGAAAGTGTTGGATTCCAATGGCCGCCCGATGAAGTTGCATCGTCGGCACTACAATCTGCTTTTTCGTGTAGGTGTATTGCGTGGGTACCTGGAGTTAAGCCGTTGAATTTTGCTTCTAGAGTTACTACTCCATTTGCTTCACTAAGATAAACCTCACCTGTTGCTGTACTATTGCTTTTTGATTCCATAAGAACCGAAATGCTTTTAGGAGATTCCTGAATGGCTATCGAATCTTTTTGAATAGAATCGTTCATCTTATCCAGATCCATATCTTTTTTATCATTCTTACAGCCTACAAAAGCCATAAGGGCAAATAGACTACAAACTAAACTAATTTTTTTCATGATTTGTTTTTTGGTTAAATATTGGTTTGATATTTAAAGGTACAAATAGAATGGGGCCAACAAAAACAAATTAAGAATAATTTAAAAATTTATAGCGCTCAATTCCGCAGTAGTTGTAATGTTATCCTCATTAAGCTGATATTGGTAGATTCCATTTTGGCCGATTGCAATAAGTAAATCTTCCTGTACAATTACATCAAATGCATGCCTATTGATGTTGTGTACTAATACCGTATTTGTAGGATCTGATACATCAAAAATTTTAATTTCGTCATCGCATAAAATTAGATAATCTCCATACAATCCCATTCCTTTTGGGGCAGTTAAGTTTCTTACGCTTAATAATGTAGGGTTTACCACATCGGTAATATCATAAATTTCCAACTGGTTTAAGGTAGAACCACAGCCCAATTCAGACCAAAGGGTTACAAAGGCCGTTGTGGCATTTGCTACTACCGGATCGCAGGAAGTAAAATGCTGTACATCTGCCAGATATGAGGGAAATTCAGGACTGCTAACGCTATAAATATACATTCCGGTTTGTGAACCAATATAAAGGTATTCCTTATAATTAAAGAGGGTTTCAATTCTAAACCCAATAGGGATATTATTTACAAAAACGGGATCCGTAGGGGTGGCAATATTATATACATTTAAACCGTATTCATCTACTGTATAAAGATAATCGCCCAGCATTGCAAAGCGGGCCAATGAGCCTCCCTGGCCATCGTTGTTGTTCATCATTTCATTGGATGCATTGTTGCCATCCTGGCTACAATTCACAAATAATGCTAAGGTTATAAAGAGCAGAAATATTTTTTTCATGGCGTAACAATTTTTGGGATCCAATTAATAACAACATTATCTACAGGTAGATTTTCCGGATAAAATCCGTCTGGCGATAGCATTATAGGAAAAGTATTTTTAATACGTTTCGATACTGTTAAACCTCCAGTGGTAAAGTCTATTGCCACAGCAATAAGATCTGTAGCCTGATTTATAAACAGTACATTTTCCCGGATAGCCAAATCGGTAGCCCCTGGGGAAGTAATAAAATAAAGTGATGTAGGGTTGGAAGGATCTTCGTTATTAAAAACATGAAACCCTTTATTTTTTTCGTTTATAAATAGGTAGGAACCTATTACATAAATTTTACCGGAGTTTATTACCACTTGGGCAGGACCAAGTTCAACGCTATTCTCGAACTCTGGACGGGGCATATAAACTGGTTCGAATTGCGACTCCACAAGAGTGACGGGAAAGTCGTCCGTTTCGTCACAATCGCCATTCCAGCAACAGGATTGCAGAACTGTAGCTGCAACCAGCATTAAGATTAAATGAAATACTTTTTTCATAAAAAATAGTTTTAGTGTACTACAAGTTTACGAAATAAGTAAATAGCAAAGGTTTGAAATTATTATTCTTCCAAAGTAGTAATGATTTGGGTTACACTATGCAAGGTTTTATGGACCGGACACTTATCGGCAATTTGAAGTAGTTTTGTTTTTTGCTCAGCAGTTAGGTTACCGGTTAAAGTTATTTTACGTCTTCGCGCGTACATTTGAATTGTCATTACCGTACAGGCGGCCAGACCAGCGGAAAGAAATTCATAGGGCGAAGGCCCAAAGTTATTGCCACCAAAAGTTTTGGGTTCATCGGCAAGTATATTATGATCGCCAAGTTTTAGTTGGGTTGTAAACATTTCATCTCCATCTAAACTTGCCGCAACCTTGCTTTTGCTCTTCAATTCTTCCACAGGCGGAATGGAAATATACCGCTCTGCCCAGCCAGCAATTACTTGGCCTACATAAATCGAATCTTCTTTATTGCTCAACAAATGGTCTACACCATCTAACGAAATATAGCTTTTTGGATGGTGGGCCGCTTTGTATAAATCTTCGGCATTTTTAATGCCCACGGTTCTATCTGTGGGAGAATGCATAATTAATAATGCCTTTTTAAAATTGCCCACAATATCAATTAGCGATTTACTGTCCAGATCGTCTAAAAATTGTTTTTTTATTGTGAAATCGATTCCCCCTAAATTCACCTGGGCCTTGCCGTTTTTGGTAATTTCGTGGGTGCTGTCTTTTAATAAATTTCGCACGTGTGAAGGGCTGCTGGGCGAATTAATAACCGCTACCGCCTTAATTGAAGGTATTTTATTTGCCGCAAATATGGCCGCCGCCCCTCCAAGCGAATGACCAATTATTAGGGTGGGGGCGTTGTAGTTTTTTCCCAGAAAATTTGCCGCTTCAATTAAGTCGTCAACATTTCCTGAAAAATTGGTGTTTTCAAAATCGCCCTCACTTTCACCCAAACCGGTGAAGTCAAATCGCAGGACGCCAAAACCTTCAGCGGTAAGGGCGCGACTAACATTTTTTACGGCCGTTAAATTTTTTGTACAGGTAAAACAGTGGGCAAAAATTGCAAAATTATGTGGTTTTTGGTTTACGGGCAGTTCCAACCTACCAGCCAATTGTTCTTGGTCTTTGTTGGTGAAGGATACTTTTTCAATATTCATAATGTGCGGTTATCTAGTATGTAAGTTACAGAATTTTTCGGGCAATGCTATTTCTAAACTCCTTTTTGATACAGAAACGGACAACGAATTCAATTCGCCCAAAAACTCGCCATCAATTTGGAAGGGAATTTTCTTAATACAGCTCACATTCGCACTATGTGTAGAAATAATCCGCACAAAATCTGAAGACATTTCCGGTTTTTCCTGAATGGTCTTTACAATTTCAAAAAAGTCAAGATTTTTAAAGACCAACACTTCAAACTTGCCGTCGTTAATCTTCCCATCCGGATTAATGGTGGCGCCCGTTCCAAATTTATTGGCGTTTGCTATGGCCAGTAAAATACCGCTTTCCTCAATAGTGCCTTCCTCAGTTTCAATGGTAAAATGAAAAGGATAATCAGAATTTATAAGGGTAGGTATGGATTGTAAAAAATACCCAAACTTGCCCCGGATACCGGAGTTTTCATAGTTTTTGATCAATTCGGCATTTATGCCAAGATCAGCTATGTGTAAACCCAATTTGTCATTTATAAACAAAACATCTATCGCTAGGGTACATTCTGATAAGGCAACTTGTATTTGCTGCGAAAGCGTTGGGGGCAAATCAAAATTAACTGCCATGCCATTTGCGGAGCCGGCGGGAATTATGCCCATTACCAATTTTTTCTCAAATGCACATTCCGCAACCAAGGAAATGGTACCATCGCCCCCTGCAACCAAAATACGCGAAGGATTTAATTTTTCAATTAAATCTAAAATTGCTTCCTTATCTTTTTTTCCGGTGGTCTTGTAGAGGTAAAAATTTAGGTTTCTTTTTACGGCTTCCTTTTCTACTGAAGTAATTATTTCATCTTTTTCTGAATCGCCAGCAATGGGGTTTACAACCAATAAAATATAAATTTCTGATTTCATTAGCAAAGTTTGGTTTTAAAAATACCTATTTTGGAAATACAAAACCGTTAACGAAATCTCAATAAGTGAAGCTCGATTTAAAACTCTACAGAGGCTATGTAAATGATGAAGAATTGGTTGTCTTTGGCCATGTCTTTAAATCTTGGGCGCCAGATAAATACCGTTTAGACCGCAAGGGAATTCGTCATGCAGTTTCCGTAATACATATGTTTCGAATCAAACCGTTGGAGAATGTTGAGGTTACCCTAAGATTCAAAAATATTGAGGTCACCACCAAAACCTTGGCAGATGGCTATTTTAGGTTTACACTCCCGTTTTCCGAAACTCTTGAAGACGGTTGGCATTCATATGAAGTAATCTGCAATTATTACGAATACGGTATAGTTGTAAATTCAGAACTTTTAAAGCCCTTTGAAAGCAAAGTAGCTGTAATTTCAGATATTGATGATACTTTTTTGGTATCGCACAGCGGCAGTTTTCTTAAAAAATTATATGTGCTACTGCTAAAAAACATCAATAAACGGAAGGTTTTTAATGATGTGGTGCCCCATTACCAAGCGTTGAGCAGGGCAGGGCAGATCAATGAAATTGCATCCAATTCATTTTTCTATGTTTCCAGCAGCGAGTGGAATCTTTATGAATTTATAGATTCGTTTGCGCGGCTTCACGAACTTCCCAAAGCAGTTATAAAGCTCAAAAAAATAAAGACAGGAATTTCCGATTTCCTTTTTACGGGAAGGGGAAATCACGACCATAAATTTGAAAAAGTAAAGGATATAATTATGTTTTATCCAAAACTTGAATATGTTTTAATGGGCGACGATTCGCAAAAAGATCCGTATCTCTATGAAAGGGTCGTAAAAATTTTTCCAAGAAATATTAAGGCAATTTATATACGTCAGACTTCCAGACACAAAAAACCTGAAACCTTAAATATTCTAAAAAATATAGAATCTATGAATGTTGCCACCTGCTACTTCAACAATAGCGAAGAAGCCATTGCCCATTCAGAACGGATAGGAATTGTATAAAATGTACTAGCTTTCTTTCAGATGGTGCCAAAACGTGGACTCCCTCTTTAAAAACAATCTATGCGATGGACACCGCATATTTTTTGGTAGTAGTTTAACGTTTTCACTTTTTTTTTAAACATCTAAAGTTTTATTTTTAGAATATGAAAAGCCCATCAAGCAAAGTACTTCAACAGAAATAGAAGCTTTGGGTTTAACTTCCTTCCATTTCTAAAATATTCAGAAAAAAATGAAGCATAAAACGCCTAAAAGCGGATTCGTATTTACCAAGCATACTCCGAAAGACCAATCGCCTTTCGAAAAACTTTTTGAAGTTTTTCAGGAATTGATTACGCATACTTCGGGCGATTTTGATGAAGCTATGGAATGGCTGAAGCAGATTGATGATGAATATAAACTTACTACTGAAGATTACAGTTTAGATGATTTTGTGGAAGATTTAAAAAAGAAGGGCTATCTGCGCGAAGAGATAAAAATGGATGGTTCAAGCGGTTTGGCTATAACTGAAAAAACTGAAAGGGCACTGCGAAAGCGGGCTTTGGAACAGATTTTTGGAAAACTGCGCAAGAGCGGTGCCGGTAACCATAGAACAAAGCAAACGGGAAGGGGAGATGAGCAAGCGGGTGAATTTCGCGACTATCGATTTGGCGATTCGTTGGAGCAAATATCAATGACCGAAAGTTTTAAGAATGCCCAGATCAACCACGGCTTGGGAGATTTTACACTTTCCGAAAACGATTTGGTGGTTGAGGAAACCATGTACAAAACCCAAATGAGCACGGTTTTAATGATAGATATTAGCCATAGTATGATTCTCTATGGCGAAGACAGAATAACGCCGGCAAAAAAAGTGGCAATGGCACTTTCTGAATTTATAACAACGCGCTACCCAAAAGATACTTTAGATATTTTGGTTTTTGGAAATGATGCCTGGCCCATTAAAATAAAGGATTTGCCCTATTTAAATGTGGGGCCGTATCACACCAATACAGTCGCGGGACTACAATTGGCAATGGATTTACTGCGAAGAAAAAGGAACACCAATAAACAAATATTTATGATAACCGATGGTAAACCAAGCTGTGTAAGGCTGCCCGACGGCCGTTATTATAAAAACAGCAATGGGTTGGATAGTTATATTGTAAACAAATGTTATGCAATGGCTTCCCAAGCGCGGAAACTGCATATTCCCATTACCACATTTATGATAGCCGAAGATCCATATTTAATGCAATTTGTTGAGGAATTTACTGCAGCCAACAAAGGCAAGGCCTTTTACACAGGGTTAAAAGGATTGGGCGAAATGATTTTTAGCGATTATGAAACGAATAGAACGAAAAGGATAAAATAAGTATTCAGTGTTCAGTCGCAGTTGGCAGAAAATTCTTTGTGGGCTTTGCGATTCAATTAGCGCTCTCGGCGGTTAAAAAAACAGATAAAAAATTATGAAAATAGAAACAATCAACACATTCGGCGACCTGAAAAAATCGGGGTACGAGCCAAAATCGATAAAGGAGGAGTTGCGCCGCAATCTGCTTCAAAAAATAATGAAAAAGGAAACGCCATTTGTAGGCATACACGGCTATGAACTTACCGTAATTCCTGAATTGGAACGCGCTATTCTTTCAAAACACAACATAAATCTTTTAGGCTTGCGCGGGCAGGCAAAAACACGTTTGGCAAGACAGATGGTGGGGCTGCTGGACGAGTATATTCCTATAGTGGAGGGCAGCGAGATTAATGACGATCCATTCAGTCCTATTTCGCGTTACGCCAAGAATTTAATTTTTGAGATGGGAGACGATACGCCCATTAGTTGGTTGCACCGAAACGATCGATTTTCAGAAAAACTTGCAACTCCAGATGTTGGCCGATATTATTGGGGATGTAGATCCTATAAAAGCCGCAAATTTAAAATTGACCTACGCCGATGATCGTGTAATACATTTCGGAATGATTCCACGCAGTAACCGTTGTATTTTTGTTATTAATGAATTGCCAGATTTACAGGCGCGCATCCAAGTGGCGCTTTTTAATATACTGCAGGAGGGCGATATACAAATACGCGGTTTTGCGGTACGGCTACCGTTG
>CAXBDO010000077.1:0-8942 GCA_963974165.1 uncultured Aequorivita sp. | reverse complement strand
ACAATTAAATATTTAACTTTGGAGGATATTTTAATATATAAAAATGAAAGGCTCATCAAGTGGTTTTTATCCGGTTATATGCAATATGCATTTGAGATAGCTGTTGAAAAAAAGACTCCTCCTTTCCTCCTACATTCGATTCCCAAAATATTTAAAAACTGTGGATTTAAGAATGGCTTATATTTCATTCTGTCCATTATTTCTGGAACTACAGTAGGTAAAGGATATTATTTTTTAAGAAGAGCTTTAAAATTTCAATAGTAATGCAGGATAAAAAAACTGTTATATATTCCCCTTTGGTCTCTATAGTAATCCCATGTTTCAATGATGCAGATTACATCGAAAAAGCTGTAGATTCTGCCTTGCAGCAAACGTATGCAAATAAAGAAGTCATTGTAGTAGATGATGGTTCGAATATGGTAACAAAACAAGCATTGCAGCGGTTAAAAAGAAAAGTTTCTGTCCTTATCACACAAGAAAATTTAGGTCAGAGTAAAGCAAGAAATAATGGAATAAAGAAAGCTAAGGGACTATATGTTTTAACTTTGGACAGTGATGATTTTCTAGAACCTAATTTTTGTGAGAAAGCAGAGGCATTAATAAGATTCGATCATATCCGAATGGTGTCCTCTTATACTAGATGTTTTAATGCAGAAAGAGAATGGGTATTTAAATCAAAAGGCGGTTTTTTAAAAGATTTTTTATTTCAGAGTTCTTCTTTAAATAACATTTTATTTCGAAAAGAAGATTGGGAAATTATTGGAGGCTATGATGAAAAAATGACTTTTGGCTGGGAAGATTGGGAGTTCTGTATAAGATTATTACAACTAGGGGGGGAATGCAAAATAATTCCGGAAGTTCTTTTTAATTACAGGAAGCGTACCGACTCTACAACTTCAAAAGCACTCGCTAATTCAACAAGTTTATGGCGTTATTTAATGCAGAAGCACAAAAATTTGTATATAGCAAATTATGACAATCTCATAGATTTCTTTCTATATAAAATTGAGCGGGAAGAATTTGAAAAAGAGAAAAATAGAAATAGGTTAGAGTTTATAATTGGAGCAACAGTTTTAAAACCTTTACGTTTTCTTAAGAAAAGATTTCATGAATAAAAAAATATCTATAATAATGGCCACTTATAATAGGGCTCATCTTATTCCGGAAACATTAAAGGCTATTCAAAATCAAAGTTATGCAAATTTTGAATGTATAATTGTAGATGATGGAAGTACAGATAGCACAGCGAAAATTATTAAGGAATTAAATTTAGATAGTCGATTTAAATATAGTAAACGTTCAGAAAATTACACCAAAGGACCCTCTGGCTGTCGAAATTTTGGATTGGATAGGGCTTCTGGGAATTATGTGATTTTTTTTGATGACGATGATATTCCACATCCAATAAATTTAGAACTTTGTGTTAATGAAATTAATAAAGATAATTATGACTTTTGTCGCTATCAACGTAAGGTGTTTTATGAAGATTTTCATTATAATTTCAATTTAAATCAGAACTTCAATTCGTTTATTATCAAAGAAAAGGAAGGTGTTTTGAATCTATTATCTCAAAGAACCCCTTTTAACTGCTGCGCCGTTATGTGGGATAAAAAGTGTTTTAAAAACGTTAGGTTTAACGAGCAGCTTGTGTATGCTGAAGAGTGGGAATGTTTTCAGAGAATACTGGTTAACGGAGCTGTAGGGATTTCTATTGATAAGACGCTTTTTTTTGCAAGAAAACATATTTCCTCAAGTACTGGAAGTAGTTCCAATAAAAATTCAAAACAGTATAAAAGTATATTAGATGCAGTAAAAATGGTTATCCCTAATATTTCAAAGAACGGATTGATGGAGGCTGAATTTGTTAAATTTTTTGCTTGGGAAAGTGTACGGTATGATGATAAATCCATCTTTAAATGTTTGTTGTCACAGCCCTTAAGTTTTAAAAATAAAATTATAGCTTATAGAACATATTACTTTAGCCCTTTTATTAAGCAGAAAATTAAATTAAAAAAGAAGTTCAAATTGAATTTGTAAAAGTTTCATTAAAGATTTGAAATGCAAAGATGAAACTAGATACAACTATATTTCCACATATTTCCGTAGTTATGCCAGTGTATAATTGTGCAGAATATGTTGCTGATAGTATAAAAAGCATTTTAAATCAAACTTACACTAATTTTGAATTCATAATTATAGACGATCATTCTACAGATAATACTTTGAAAATTGTAAAATCCTTTAATGATGAAAGAATTAATGTGTACGAGAAGGACAGGAATAAAGGAATGGTCGATAGTCTCAACTTTGGTATCTCAATAGCCAAAGGAAGTTTAATCGCCCGCATGGACGGTGATGATTATTGTCATCCAACTCGCTTTGAAAAACAGGTGGAATTATTAAAATATAATCTAAATCTTGACATAGTCTCCTCAAATGCCCAAATTATAAATACAGATAAAGTTTATAATTATTCCGAAAATCCGGAACAGGTGAAAGTTGATTTGCTCTTTGGCAGCGCTTTTGTTCACGCCGCATTAATGGGGAAAATTGAAGTATTCAAAAATAATTTATTTGATCAAAGAATGAAACATGCAGAGGATTATGATCTCTGGTCTCGTTTGGCATTTAAGACTAACATGGCGAATATGAAGGAAGTTCTTTATTATTATAGAGCTCATAAAAATCAGGTTTCCAATCAATTTAAAAATACACAAATGAAAAATTGTGCTATCGCCCAGCACAGAATGTTTCATTATATTCCATATGATTATTCTAAATTTCCCGATACACTTTTAGATAAAGCATTGAGAAAAAACATTAGTACTCTTAGGGAAGCACAAATAATCTTTAAATGGTTTGATGAAGTGAAAATTATTAATAATGACAAAGAAGTGTTTAAAAAGGATTTATTTAATATAGCTATTGAGAAATTTCGGATTAAATATATCAAATTTTCACTAACTAATATGATAGAAGGAAAAGAACCTTTTTCTTTTACTAAAACTTATCTTTTTCTACTTCAAAAACCAACATATCTTTTTCAAGTAATTTACAGGAAAATTAAAAATAATATTTTTCTCAATGCTTTATCTAAAAGTGTATCGGGAAATTTAGAATAATATATTTTCCAATGGTTAAAAATATTTTGGTATTAGCAGAAACATTAGATTTAGAAAGTAGTTCTGCAGGAAAAGCTTCCAATGCAATGATTTCAGCACTTATTGAATCTGGTTTTCTTGTGAAAGTTTACCACTACTCGCATAAAGAAGTACAATTTCTCAATACATCCACAATTCTTATCAAGGAACGAAAGAGAGATCCTTTTTATTATTTGAGTAGATTCCAGCGTGTTTATCAACGTATAACAAGAACAAACGTTTCTGAACGGTTGGAACACTACTTCGGATTTTCTTTTACGTTTATTAATGATGTGAATAGTATGGTCGCCATTCTGAAAAATGAAAATCCAACAAGTTATGATTTGGTAATTACATTGAGCAAGGGGGCAAGTTATCGAACTCATGCAGCTCTTTTAAAACTTCCTCAATGGCATAATAAATGGTTGGCATACATTCATGATCCGTACCCGTTTCACTGGTATCCCTCGCCATACGAATGGAAAGAAGCAGGATTTAAACAAAAAGAATGCTTTTTTATCGAGGTTGCTCACAAATCGAGATGGTTGGGATACCCTTCTCAGAAACTAGGTGAATGGATGGGCCAGTTTAATGAATTGTTTTTAAAAAAAGCCGTTCTTTTACCACATCAAATGCCGAGTGAAAAAATACAAAAAACTCCTTTAGAGTCATCCTTTCAGATTGACAAGTTTACTATTCTTCACGCGGGCAATTTATTGGCCCAAAGAGATCCATTTCCTTTACTCGAAGCTTGGAATAATTTTTTAAAGGAAGTCCCCGAAGCTGTAGATTCTAGCCAACTCTTTTTGATTGGTTCAGCTTCATACCATCAACCAAAGCTGTCAAAAATTTGCGAATTAATTTCTTCTGTCCATTTAAGTGCGGAATATGTTTCATATGCTAGAGCACTATCTTTAGAAGCCTCAGCATCCGCAAATATTATTTTGGAAGCCGTTTCAGATATCAGTCCATTTTTGCCTGCCAAATTCCCTAGCTTGGTAATGGCGAATAGACCTCTCCTTCATTTGGGGCCGAGAAACAGTGAAAGTAGAAGATTATTGGGGGTTGACTATAAATTTTCGGTAGAAGCAGATGATATCCTAGGAATTACTTGTTTGCTGAAAAAATGTTACACGGAGTGGAAGCATTCCCCCGATAAGTTTTGTTTAAATCGTCCTGACTTAGAATCCTATTTTTCTTCTTCGCATTTGGCTGATGTAATAAGTTATATTTGTGAAAATCCATTGGAATGAAGATTTCTATTTGTATAGTATCAAAAAATCGAATGGAGGAATTAAGCAAGACCCTTCAGCGGCTAATTCATTTAAAAGCTGAAAACAATGTGGAATTACTTGTTTTTTTAGATGGATGCAATGATGGCTCTTCCCAACTCCTAGAAAAATATCCTCAAGTTTTATGGCACGTTTCCCATAAAAATATTGGAGCCTCTCCAGCAAGAAGAAAATTATACAATCAGGCAAGAGGAGAAATAATTTTTGGTTTTGATGATGATGCCCATCCTTTAAACGCCAATTTTATTGAATTAACTCAACGAATTTTTACAAAAAACCAAACCATAGGGGTAAAAGGCATCTTTGAAAAGGATCCGGAGGCTATGGAACAGCATGTCCCCAATGAAGAATTCTTGTGCAATTCCTTTGTTGGCTGTGGTTTTGCAATTAGGAGGGAAGTTTATAATAAGACGGATGGTTTTCCTGATTGGATGGATATTTACGGTGAGGAAGGCGCAGTTTCTATCCAAGTAATAGAAAATGGGTATGATATATTATATACTTCCCAAATTTCGATTAATCACAGAGTAAATAAGGTTAATAGAAAAATGGGAGGGAGTAATGTATTTCGGTTTCAAAGACAGTTGTGCAATATGGGATTGTATTATTTAGTATTTTATCCTATACACCTTTTACCAAAAAAACTCATAAAACTGTATTGGCATAATCTAAAAAAATATGCTTTTATTGATATTAATTATTTTTCTGCTTATTTTGGGGGTTTGTCGTCATTTATCAAAAAACTCCCCAAAGCTTTGAGTTCTAGAAAGACTGTTAAAAAGAATACTATTGAGAAATTGAAAAGATTGCCAAATCCTAAATATGGATAGAGCACTTCAAATACATTTATAAAAAGTCACCAAAAATGACATCAAGCAGAGAAAAAATTATTTTGATAATCGCCGAAATTGCCCAAGCCCATCAAGGCAGCTTTGATAGAGCGTTAGCATACATTGATGCAGTTTCCAAAACGGGCGTTGATGCGGTTAAATTTCAAGTCCATATTGCAGAGGCGGAAAGTAGTATCCACGAACCGTTTCGCATAAAAATTGCGGGCGGCGATAAAACCCGTTTGGATTATTGGAAACGAATGGAGTTTTCCTTGGACCAATGGAAGGCCATTAAAAGACGCTGTGAAGAAAGGGGTGTGGAATTTATGGCTTCCCCTTTTAGTAATGCAGCAGTAGATTTACTTGAAAAATTAGGGGTTTTAAGATATAAAATTGGTTCTGGCGAAGTAAATAACTTCTTGATGCTGGAAAAAATTGCTGAAACCAAAAAACCCATTATTCTTTCCTCCGGGATGAGCAGCTTTAACGAATTAGACGAAACCGTTGCCTTTCTAAAGAAACGAGACTGCTATTTTTCCATTCTTCAATGCACCACAAGCTACCCTACCCATCCCGAAAATTATGGGCTTAATGTAATTGGCGAACTAAAAAATAGATATCATGTTCCAGTTGGTTTTTCAGATCATTCAGGCAAAATTGAAAGCTGTATAGCTGCAGTGGCTTTAGGAGCGGAAATATTGGAATTCCACGTTGTTTTTGACCGAAATAATGATACGGGCCCAGACGCATCCTCTTCCTTGGAAATGGATGAAATTACCCAATTGGTAGTTAGCGTAAAAAACATTTCTAAAGCAATACATAATCCTAGAGATAAGACTGACACATCTAGCTTTTCAGAATTAAAAAGTATTTTTGAAAAGAGCCTTGCCGTAAATAAACCTCTAAATAAAAATCATACCCTAACTTTTGATGATCTGGAATCCAAAAAACCAAAGGGTTTTGGTATCAATGCTTCGGATTTTGAGAAAGTTATTGGTAAAAAACTATCGAGAAATATGGAACAATGGGATTTTTTAACCGAAGGAGATTTATTTTAGATTCAAAATTCAAATAAACAGGATTTTATAGTTTTGGTTGCCAGCTTAAACTGCAAACTAGCTGCCGCCCTAATTCATATCTTTTAATTACTTTTATCAGCTAACATTATTCTGTTCAATGAAAAAACGCAAAATCTGCGCTGTAATTACTGCCAGACCTACTTACAGTCGTGTAAAAACCGCGCTTCAGGCAATTAAGGAACACCCTAATTTGGAATTGCAGCTGGTGGTAGCAGGCTCCGCCTTGTTGGACAGATATGGCACAGCTGTAAATTTTATTGAAAAAGATGGTTTTACCATTTCGGCCAAAGTATTTATGGTCTTGGAAGGGGAAAATAAAACCGCCATGGCGAAAAGCACGGGACTGGGAGTGATGGAATTGGCCAACGTTTTTTACAATTTACAGCCCGATGCAGTAATTACCGTTGCAGACAGATTTGAAACTATTGCCACTTCCATAGCCGCTGCATACCAAAATATTCCGTTAATTCACCTGCAAGGTGGCGAAGTTACGGGGAATATCGATGAAAAAGTACGCCACGCCAACACAAAACTTGCAGACATCCACTTTGTTACTTCAGAAGATGCCAAACTACGTGTTGAAAAAATGGGCGAAGATCCTGAATATGTTTACAATACGGGATGTCCTTCTATTGATATTGCTGCGGAAGTATTGAAATCACCACAATTAGATTTTAATCCAATTCAAAAATACGGAGGTGTTGGTAGTACGATTCCATTCTCGGGAGAATACTTGGTTGTTATGCAACATCCTGTAACTACAGAATATTCTCAGGCAAGGGAAGATGTTCAAAAAACGTTACGAGTTATCGATGCACTCCAGATTCCCACTTATTGGTTTTGGCCTAATGTGGATGCAGGTGCAGATGGCACATCGAACGGAATAAGATCCTATCGCGAAATACACTATCCTAAATACATTCATTTTTTCAAGAATATGGAGCCGGTCGATTTTTTGAAATTATTGATCAATAGTAGTTGCTTAATAGGTAATAGTAGCGTTGGTATTCGTGAGTGTTCCTTTTTAGGAGTTCCTGTTGTAAACATCGGAACTCGTCAAAATAGAAGATTACGGGGTGAGAATGTTTTAGATGTAGCCTATAATGAAGATGATATTAAACAAGCTATTAATACACAATTAGAAAATCCGAAAAACACTAAAAGTGCTATATACGGAAATGGCGATAGTGGCAAAAAAATTGCTGATATTTTGGCAACCGTAAAGTTGCGCTATCATAAAACAATTTCGTACTAATGAAAGTTTTAGGCATCATACCTGCGCGTGGAGGGAGTAAAGGTATCCCGAATAAAAACAGGAAAATGTTGCAAGGGAAACCTTTGATGCAATACACTATTGAAAGTGCCTTGGCTTCAAAAAAGTTATGCAAGGTTATTTTCTCCTCTGAAGATGAGCAACTAAATGCACTTGCACAAAAATTAGGTGTCGAGGTTCCGTTCATAAGGCCTGAAAGGTATTCGCGTGATAATTCCCCTTCAATCGATTTAGTAAAACACGCATTACAAACGCTTTCTAAGGAGAATGAATGTTATGATGCTGTTTGCTTGCTTCAAGTAACCAGTCCTTTCCGAGAGGCACAATTCATTGATCAGGCTATTTCAAAATATGAAAAGGCTGAAACAGATTCTTTAATTTCTGTGATAGAAGTTCCTCAGGAATACAACCCTCATTGGGTTTTTGAAACTAACGATAGTGGGCATTTAATACCTGCAGTTGGTGATAAGGAAATAATAAAGCGTCGGCAGGATTTGCCGACTGCGTTTATTCGTGACGGCGCCATTTACATTACCAAAACAGAAGTGGTTTTAAAACAAAATACGTTATTCGGTGATAGTATTTCGTATATTCAATCAAACCTCGAAACCTATGTGAATATTGATACTATTGAAGATTGGAAGAAAGCTGAAAAAATAGCTAACGCCCTTTTTTGTTAATGTGAAGGAGATTAATTTTAGTCGTTATAAAATTAAATCCGCTCAATTACAGAATGATTCGAGTGGGCAAAAGTTGCGGAATTCAAAAGGAAATATAAGCTTATTTTCACAGTTTAAATACTAGTCGCTTCCAAATTTAATACTGGAATAATTAAACAAGTCTAAACAATTCTAAATTTTGAGAGAAAAATTAGCAGTAGTTATTACCGATGGAGTAGGTTTCCGCAACTTTGTTTTGAGCGATTTTTTAGAGGAAGCGAAACAAAACTTTAAGGAAGTGGTTATCTTTTCATGTCTTCCGTCTAACATTTATAATGAAGTTACCGATTGCAAAGTAATTGAGCTCGATGTTTTTGAAGAACGTTTTTTCACTTGGTTTTTTAGAAAAGCGAAAGAGGTAGCACATCTTCAAAATCATAAGGATGATAATTTTGGCATATCATATACACTGAAAAAAAATATCTCTAAACTAAATAACCCGCGCGGTTTTGTTACTCGCGTTATTTTTAAGATTACGGAACTGTTTCACAGCGAAAATTGGATTTCCTATTTCAATAAACTCCAACAATTCTCTTTTAAAAACAAATCGATTACTAACGTTTATTTAAAGATTTTAGAAAAAGAAAAGCCAGACCAGCTTTTCTTTAC
>CAXBDO010000076.1:0-8989 GCA_963974165.1 uncultured Aequorivita sp. | reverse complement strand
TGTACCGTAATCGCGAAAGGCGAAAACATGTTGCATTATCAACCTCACGACAATCCATCAAAAACATTTGACCTGGATTCTTAATCATTTAAGCCATTTCTTATTTTTTTCAAAATACTATCTTTAATTATTATAAATATTTGATACGCAATATTTTGGCGTAAAAAAGAATATTTATTAAATTTGAATTCTCCCCGTAAGAAGGCCCTATCTCAATTTTGAGCTTTTTAACTTCTTAGCTGTGTAAAACTGCATGGTTATGAAAAAATTACTTCTTTTCTTCGGGAGCGCATTTTTTGCATCAACAATTTATTGCCAAGTTGGAATTGGCACCACAACACCTTCCACCGCTGCTATGCTGGATATAAGTAGTACTTCGGATGGAGGTGCAACCTATGGCGGCTTTTTACCGCCACGTGCCTAATGTTGCGACCAGAAACTCCATTAACGTAAGTCAAATTGATGCTGGATTATTAATCTATTTAAGTAGTTCTGGTTGCTTACAATTATGGAATGGCACAAGTTGGGAAAATATAAAATGTAGTTCCGAATACCCAAATCCTCCAACCTTATTAGGTTTGCAAAATTTCGAATTTATTCAAGCTACACCTACTCTGTCGGTAACTGGTTTGGATATAGCTAACTACCAAACAGGTTCAGGACCGTTCCCTAATAATTTGCCTCGTTATGTTAGTCCACTTCGAGGGTATGGTATAAATAATGGGATTACGACATTAACATTTGGTCCTGTCGATACTTCTCAATATACTTTTGCAATTATAAATTTTCATTTGGCGTCATTTTCTACAACTAACGCTCAAGGTGCTGATATTACCGATAATGTAGTTTTAAGTATAAGCAGGGATGGGGGATTAACTTTTTCTGATGAATTAATAATAACGGGATATAACAATAGCAAATGGGGATTTAATAATACGAATATAGCTCTTGCTTCATATAAAGGGAATAATTCTCCCGATATGTTTCAGTCATCCGGCGTATTTAGTTCGGGAATTGGAAATGTAGAATTGAAAAATATTCCAGCCGCAACAAGTATTTTTTTTCAAATACGCATGAGCAACGATTTTGACCAAGAAATTTGGATTATTGATGATGTAAAGGTTTCCGGTTTGTAAGATTTATTAATGAATCAATTTTGCACGGTTTGGTATATTTACAAAAATTTTTCCTTTAACTCTGCAGTAGGAATCATGCAACTTTCCTTTCTCCCAAACCATTTATAGCGGTTTTTCGCGATGTAATCATAAATTGCATCTCGGATAAATTTGGGGACTATTATAAACATAAAAAGTAGGGGATAAGCCCCTGAAAGGTATTTAGCAATGTGTAGGGCCGCAGTGGATTTATCATAGTATTTTTCACCATCAACAAGTAGGATTGAATCTAATTCTGCAGTATCAATTTTAAATTTGAAAATCAATTGTAATCCTGTTTCACTTTGCAAGGCCGCAAATTTGAACTTATCTTTTTTATCCCTTTGAATTACAAAATTAACCGCGCCATTGCAAAGGTTGCAGACGCCATCAAAAAGAATTATTTTATATGTTTTATTGTTATCCATAAGAGAATTAAGACAAAAGCAATTTAATTGAAACTGCCCACTGCCATCGAATACTGAAAACTTTGTTTATACTTTCTCCAGTTCCGATAAATTTACATTGGTCTTAAACATTCCGTAATTAACGAAAGCCTTGTTTTTTTCAATGGTATCGATAGTTCCAATTGCTCGGCCATCAATCATTCTAACACGATCGCCAATTTTTAGGGTAACTTTCGGTTTTGGTGGGGGTAATTTTTTCGCTTTTTCCTTTTCTTCTTTTTTTCGTTCGCGAATTACTTCCACCTTTTTTTCAACTTCCTTTATTACTTCCTTTTCCTTGGCTTTAACGGCTTTTTTCACCTTTGGCGCAAGCTTTTTACGCTTGCTATTTTCAACCATAACAAGCTTCATTAGCTCGTCCATCAATTGCTTTTTCTGCTTATTATTAAAATATCTTTCCGAAAGCGTATCTATTTTCTTTCCAAGACTAATAAGTTTTTGGTTAGCATCAAAAAGTTCTTGGTAGCTCTCTAATTTTTCCTGTACACGGGCATTTATTTCTTCAAGTTGCTTGTTTTCTATACGGGCTTTTTGTTCTTCGGTCTTTAATGATTCAGAGGTTTTCCGAAGATTGGAACGCTCCTTTTGAAGGTTCGCAATCGTTTTATCGAAACGCACCTTGCCGCCTTCAATTTTTTTCTTTGCCCTATTTATTAAGCTATAAGGAATTCCATTTTTTTGGGCAACCTCGAAAGTATAACTGCTACCGGCTTCACCTAAATGCAGTTGATATAGGGGTTCCAGCGATTTGCTATCAAATTGCATGTTGGCATTAATTGCATCGGGCAATTCATTGGCCAATAACTTCAAGTTTGTATAATGTGTTGTAATTATTCCAAAGGCATTGCGCTCATAGAAAACTTCCAGAAAGGTCTCTGCTAACGCTCCTCCAAGTTCTGGATCGCTTCCTGTACCAAATTCATCAATTAAAAAAAGCGTTTTGTTGTCGCACTTTTTTAAGAATTGGTTCATCTTTTTTAATCGATAACTATAGGTACTTAAATGGTTTTCGATAGATTGGTTGTCGCCTATATCAGTAAGGATTCTTTTAAAAAAGCACATTTCGCTCTGCGGTTCTGCAGAAATCAGCATTCCGCTTTGGAGCATAAGCTGTAAAAGGCCAACTGTTTTTAGGGTAATACTTTTACCCCCGGCATTTGGGCCCGAAATAACTATAATTCGTTTATTAGGAACCAACTCAATACTTTGCGGAAAAGTTTTTTCCTTTCTTTTATTATTCGAAACCAATAACAACGGATGAAATGCCTTTTGAAGGGAAATTTTCTTATCGTTAGTAAGAATAGGCAATACGCCGTTTATTTTTAGAGCGTACTTTGCCTTGGCATAAAGCACGTCCATCGAAATTAAATATTCTTGAAAGCTTGCCAGAAGCATGGCGTGGGGCCTTACAAATTCGGTCAATGCTTTTAAGATTCGCTTAATCTCCTCGTCTTCCTCATAGCGTAAATTGCTCAGTTCATTGGCATAATCTAGCGTTTCCTGGGGTTCTATATAAATAATACTACCAGTTTTTGAACTGCCCATTACAGCACCTTTTACTTTTTTACGGTGCATTGCTTTTACCGCCAAAACCCGGCGGTTTTCTACAACAGATTCGCGAATTTCATCCAAATAATCATTTTGTGAATATTGGGAGAGCGCTTTGGTAAACGAAGAATTGATTTTTCCTTTTACAACATTCAGCCTTCTTCTAATTGTACCGAGCTCAGTAGACGCCTCATCTTTAATTTCGCCATATTTATCGAGGCGTTTGTTAATTTCCTCTGAAATGACTGTGGTATAACTAACCGCTTCGGAAAAGGAATTTAAATGAATATAAAATTCCTCAAATTTTTTAAAGAATTTAAGAAGGATACGCGTTGTTTCAGAAATGGAAAGAATTTTTCGGAAACCTGAAATTTCCAAAGTGCTATTTTCTATATCCAACAAACGTAGTTCGCGAAAAATAGGCTCAAATCCGTGATTTGGAATTCCGTTGTCGCCTTCAAATGAAGCCGTAAATTCTTTTACGCGCTGAAGTTCCGGCTCAATTTCATCAAAATCGTGAAAAGGAACAATGCTTAAAACATTTTCCTTTCCGGGTTCTGTAACACAAAATTCTGAGACCTGCCGAAGCACAATCGGAAATTCAAGGTCTTCTAAAGTTTTATTGTCTATACGGGCTTTCCGCTTTTTTTCCATTAATTTTACTTTTTCAGCAGTTATACAAAAGTAACAATAATGGAGCTAACAATAGAGCCTAGTTGGAAGGCTATTTTAGAGGAAGAATTTGATAAAAAGTATTTTATCGATTTACGCGAATACATAAATTCGGAATACGGAACTGCTAGCTGCTTTCCTCCCAAAGATCAGATCTTCTCGGTTTTTAATCACACTCCATTTGATGAAGTGAAAGTGGTAATAATAGGGCAAGACCCGTATCACGGCCCAGGACAGGCGCACGGCCTGTGTTTTTCGGTGGGCGAAAATGTAAAGATTCCACCTTCGCTTAAAAACATTTTTGAGGAAATTAGAACAGATATTGGTACGCCCGTTCCGCAGAATGGAAATTTGGAACGTTGGGCACAACAAGGGGTGCTACTTTTAAATGCTACACTAACGGTTAGAGCACATAGCGCAGGTAGCCATCAAAAGAAAGGTTGGGAAAAATTTACCGATGCCGTAATTGAAAAACTGTCGAAGGAAAAAGAAGGGGTGGTTTTTTTATTGTGGGGCGGTCCGGCAAAAAAGAAAGGAGCGAAAATAGACACTTCAAAACATTTAGTGTTAAGCAGTGGTCATCCATCGCCATTGGCTGCCAATAGAGGATATTGGTTTGGCAATAAACATTTTAGTAAGACTAATGAATTTTTAAAAAGTAAGGGAGAAACTCCCATTGTGTGGTAATTAAGAAGAAAAGAAATGGGGATATTTCTTTTTCTATTCTTCTTCTGGTACTTCGGACTCTGTAGCATCGTTACAGCTAAACTGCAACAATAGAAAATTGGTTACTAACAACGCCCCTAAAACAATTAAAAAAGTTGTCATAATAATGGTTTTTATACCAACAAGATGCAGGCATATCGCTAAGGTTGCGTACTAATTAAGATAATTTTTAGAAATTGTGTAAGATGCTGGTTTCCTGAATTTTATTTTTGATTAAATCCAATTCTACCAATTTCTGCTGAATATTTTCCAGTTCCTTTGAAGTTAATTGACGGTCGCTCCACGCTGTCAATGAAAGCCATTCACGCACATCCTTAATTTTTTGCCCATAACGTTTGGCAATCATTTCATCTACATTTGGATAATCCTTAAAAGCAGTAGTGGTGCTATTAATAATTTTTAAAATGGCTTTTACACTTTCCGCTTCATTTTCAAGGATATCATTTCGAACGGCAATTACAAAACTGGGCCAAGGGGTAGGAGATTCGCCTATTAAACGAAAGGTACCGTTATCTACGTGGGGTTTGGTCATAAATTTTTCCCACATAAAATAATCACCATCGCCATTTGGAAGTCCTTCCAAAGCGCCTTCCAAATCTTGGATAACCTTAAACCTTAAATCTGTTTTTAAATTCCAATCATGATTTTCGGCATTTACGAAGGCCATTAAATGCGAACCCGAACCATAGCGGCTAATAGCGGCTTCAGTTCCCTTCAAATCTATAACCTCTTCGTAATCTGAACCAGCAGCTACGTGAATGCCCCAAAGCAGTGGAGATTTCACAAAAACCTGAACAATTTTTGAGTCGTTACCGTTAATGATATCGCGTACTATTCCTTCGGTTAGTATTACCGCCATATCAATCTCTTTTTCGCGTAGGGCAAAGGCCATTTCGCCGGTACCGCCCGGATAGTCCTTCCAACGTAAATTGATATCTTTCTTTTGAAATTCTTTATCGCGAAGTGCGATATACCAAGGCAAATTAAAATGTTCCGGCACGCCGCCAATCCTTAAATTTTTCATTCTGAAATTTTTCTAAGAGTATATTGAATAAGGGCATCAATGGTTTTTGGCGCATTTTTACTGAAAGTTCCCGTTGCCCGATTGGCAATAATAGCATTTAAGGAAACTGCCCGATGCCCCAACAATTTCGCCATTCCGTACATAGTAGCGGTTTCCATCTCCAGATTGGTAATTTTTTTATTTTTGAATTTAAATGAAGTTAATTTATCATTTAAATCGGCGTCCTTTAAATTTGCACGCAACACTCTTCCCTGGGGGCCATAAAAACCCACATTGGTAATTGTAATTCCTTCAATTGTATTTTCGGCCTGCCCTTCGCTTGAATGGGTGGTGAATTTACTTAGCAAATTTTTATCGGGTTCTACCGCATAAGGCACTGAATTATCCGGGTTCCATTGGGTATGGTCTATAAACGATTGGGCAAAATTTCTGTTGAAAATCTTATCGGTATCCGCATAATAATGCATTACATTATCCAACCCAATAGCCATGGCACTTATTAAAAAAGAATCTACTTCAATTTCGGGAGTTAGGCCGCCAGAAGTACCTATTCTAATTATTTCCAGCGAAGTAAGGTCCTTTTTTACCGTTCTTTTCTCAAAATCAACGTTAACCAAGGCGTCCAGTTCGTTAAAAACAATATCGATGTTGTCTGGACCAATGCCTGTTGAAATAACACTAATGCGTTTCCCTTTATAAGTTCCCGTATGGGTTTTAAATTCCCGATGCTGCGCTTTGGTCTCAATAGTATCGAAATACTTTGAAACCTCCGAAACCCGAGCTTGATCACCAACGGTAATAATGGTTGAAGCCAATTGTGAAGGGGCAAGATCTAAATGGTAGATTTTACCCTCGGGGGTTAAAATCAGTTCGCTGGGCTGTAAAATATTTGGATTCAAATTTCTGGTATCTAATTAAGTTTAAATGTTGAGGAGTGTAAAAGCTTAGGTTTTTAGAACGAATTTTTTCGTCAATTAGTTGCCCAGCTGAAATCTTTAATAAAATATGGATTTATACCACCTCTCATTATCCGCCAACCCTTTTTACTTTAAATCCTTTTTCTTTTAAGAATTCCATAATCTTATCGCGATAATCTCCTTGAATAATAATCTGTTCATTCTTAAAACTGCCGCCAACACTTAAAAGTTGCTTGATTTCCTTTGCAAGGATTTTAAAATCTGAATCGGCGCCGGTATATCCTTCAATAATTGTTATGGGTTTACCCTTTCGTTTTTCGTATTTACAAATTAGAGGATCTTCCTGCATCCAAATAGTGGGCTCCTCTTCCGTAGTAGGAACATCTTTCGGCTCATGGTCGGGAAATAAGTTTTTTAATTGATCTTCTAAGGACTTCAAAAAAATATAATTTAAGATTCAAAGATTATGTTTAATAACAAACGATCCATTCAATTGGATAGGATTATTTTATAAGCCCTATCTCCACTAAACGTTGATGTAAAAATTCACCTGCGGTAATATCTTCATAGGCTTTTGGATGATCTGCATCAATACATTCCTCCAAGCAGTTCAATTTCATATCGCTTCGTGGGTGCATAAAGAAAGGTATGGAATAACGAGGGCTGTCCCATTCTTCGCGCGGCGGATTTACAACACGATGTATGGTAGATCGTAATTTGTTATTGGTATGTCTTTCTAACATATCGCCAACATTAATTACAAGTTCATCTTCATTAGGAATAGCATCTATCCATTCGCCATCTTTTCGCAAAACTTGTAAGCCGCCAGCAGAGGCGCCCATTAATAATGTAATAAGGTTTATGTCACCATGGGCTCCTGCACGTACCGCACCTTTTGGCTCTTCGGTAATGGGAGGGTAGTGGATGGGACGCAAAATGCTATTGCCATTCGTGGCCCAATGGTCAAAATAAAATTCATCAAGACCAATATAAATGGCCAACGCCCTCAGTACGTAAATGCCTGTTTTTTCGAGCATTCTATAGGCTTCCATCCCGGTGTGGTTAAAATCCTTTAACTCTTCAACCTGAACATTTTCCGGATATTTTTCACTTAAATTGGCATCTTCAGAAGGTTCTTGGCCAAAGTGCCAAAACTCCTTTAAATCGCCTTCTTTCTTTCCTTTGGCGTGTTCTTTTCCGAAGGAAATATAGCCGCGCTGTCCGCCAAGGCCTTCAATTTCATATTTTTTCTTGATCTCAACGGGAAGCGCAAAAAAACTTTTTACTTCCTTATAAAGCTCATCTACCAAGTTATCGCTTAAAAAGTGGTTTTTAAGCGAAACAAATCCTATATCTTCATATGCTGAACCTATTTCTTCAACAAATTTTTGCTTCCTTTTTGGATCATCAGAAAGGAAATCGGCTAAATCTACGCTGGGTATATTATTCATAGCATTATTTTTTTAGGGTACAAAGATACCAAATTACCGAAGTTTATACGAAGATAAAATATCCTTTAATAATCCTTGTTACAATAGGTTTTTTTCTACTTTTGGTTCTTCTAAAATATTATGATGAAACCAGAAACAACAGCGCCAATTTTCTTCGATTATAATCGTCAAAACCTTGATAATGCCACTTTATTGCAATTATACCGCGGCATGTTGAAGCCAAGGCTTATCGAGGAAAAAATGCTTATCCTGCTTCGCCAGGGTAAAGTTTCAAAGTGGTTTAGTGGAATTGGGCAGGAAGCTATTTCGGTTGGAATTACATCAGTTTTGGAAAAGGACGAATACATCTTGCCGATGCACAGAAACCTTGCGGTTTTTACGATGCGCGATATACCATTGTATAGATTGTTTTCGCAATGGCAGGGAAAAGCTAACGGCTTTACAAAGGGCCGCGACAGAAGTTTTCACTTCGGTACGCAGGAGTTTCATATTATTGGAATGATTTCACACTTGGGCCCGCAATTTGGCGTTGCTGTGGGAATTGCATTGGCAAATAAGCTGAAAGGAAATAATAAAGTATGCGCTGTGTTTACGGGTGAAGGTGGAACTAGCGAGGGCGATATACACGAAGCCTTGAATGTTGCCTCTGTTTGGCAGTTACCGGTTCTTTTTTGTGTTGAAAATAACGGCTATGGCCTTTCAACCCCAACGAACGAGCAATATAATTGTGAGCACATTGCAGACCGTGGAAAAGGATATGGTATGGAATCGCACATTATTGAAGGGAACAATATTCTTGAAGTATATACCAAAATCGATGAATTGGTAGCAAGCATGCGAACCAATCCGAGGCCAATTCTTTTGGAATTCAAAACGTTTAGAATGCGCGGGCATGAAGAAGCGAGCGGTACAAAATATGTTCCTGTAGATTTAATAGATGAATGGGGAACGAGAGATCCGCTATTGAATTTTGAAAATTATTTGCTTTCGGAAGAAGTGCTTACCGAAGATAAAATTGAGAAGTTTAAAA
>CAXBDO010000075.1:0-9028 GCA_963974165.1 uncultured Aequorivita sp. | reverse complement strand
CCACAAAAACACAACCAAGCCCAACAGCATACCAATACCGGCAAGACCAAAGCCCCAAGCCCAGCCATAGTTTTCGGCCAAATATCCACAAAGCATCATTCCGAAGAAAGCTCCGGCATTTACCCCCATATAAAAAATGGTGTAGGCACCGTCCTTTTTAGACTCTTTGCCTTTGTACATTTCAGAAATGATGGAAGTAATATTCGGCTTAAAAAAACCTGTACCTATAACCAAAAGTGCCAAGCCTAAATAAAATGAAGAAGTGGTTTCCAAGGCCATAGATGCATGGCCCAAAGTCATCACTATACAGCCTATTACAACCGCCATTCTATAGCCCGTAATCTTATCGGCTATATAGCCACCAATTATAGGCGTTAAGTATAAAAGCGAAGCATACGTACCAATAAGTGCCAATGCGTGCTCT
This sequence comes from uncultured Aequorivita sp., assembly GCA_963974165.1. Taxonomy (GTDB): domain Bacteria; phylum Bacteroidota; class Bacteroidia; order Flavobacteriales; family Flavobacteriaceae; genus Aequorivita. The sequence continues at coordinate 8,604 of CAXBDO010000075.1, read as the reverse complement.
CTTGGCCAATCCCAGCCAGGGTTATCGCTAAGAAGCGGCGCAGTTAAAAATAGCACTAAAAGTATACGCATTCCATAGAAGGAGAAGCGTTCCCACATTTCGGTAAAGAAAAGGATAAAAAGTCCCGCGGGATGTCCTAAAACTTTGTCTTTAAACAGATTTTCAATATCGGTGTTCATCGGTCTATGGCTTAATTAGGTTGTTAAATCTTAGTTGCCTTTGGTGAATTCTGGATCTGCCAGTTCATAAGGTTCGTTATCGTGAAGTTCACGCTCGTTATCTTCAGCACCGTGCGTAAGTTTCTCTAATTTCTTTCTTATAAGTAAAACCAACAAGCCGAACGCAACACAGAAAACTGCTATTCCGGTAAATACAGTGTATTCGCCTAAGTCGGAAGCAGATTCGCCTAAAAGTCCGGCTACCTTGTTTCCAAAACCTGTCATAGCAAAATATACACCCATCATTAAAGATGCATATTTTAGAGGTGCTAATTTTGTAATATAAGAAAGCGCTACGGGCGATAGACATAATTCACCCACAGTGTGGAATAAATAAGCCAACACCAACCAGTACATTGCAGATGCCCCTTCACTATTGAATTGTGCTGCGGCCGCCGTCATAAAGAAGAAGCCCATCCCCATAATTATTAAACCAAGGCACATTTTAAAGAGTGATGTAGAAACCTTTCCTTTCAGTTTTCTTTTAGCCCAATATGCTGCAACAGCGGTTCCTAAAATAATGATAAACATTGCATTTAATGACTGGAACCATGAAGCTGGAACTTCCCAGCCCATAAGCATACGGTCGGTCTTTTCAGAAGCGTAGATGTTCATTAATCCCCCGGCTTGCTCAAAAGCTCCCCAGAATACAATTACCAAAATGAAAGAGATAAATAAAACTACCATTCTATCCTTTTCAATTTTTGAAAGCGGTCTTTTCATTGCCGCTTTTTCTTCAGGATCTATAGAGTTGTTTGTGTTGTTACCAACATATTTTAGGTGCTTCTGCCCTACTAAATATTGGATCAATCCTAACGCCATACCTATAGCGGCAAGACCAAAACCATAATGCCATCCATAAACTTCCCCTACATATCCAACAATAATACTTGATAGAAAAGCTCCTACGTTAATACCAATATAAAATATGGTGAATCCTTTATCTCTTCTAATATCGCCAGACTTATAAAGCCCCCCTACCATAGTAGAAATATTTGGCTTAAGCATACCAACCCCGGCTATAATAAGGCCCAGACCCGTATAAAATGCCCACATTTGTTCTATTGAAAGAATACCGTGACCCAATACAAGTAAGATACCCCCAACGAGTACCGATTGCTTTTGTCCTAAAAATTTATCGGCTATCCAACCTCCCGGTATGGAAGCTACATAAACTAACATAGTATAGGTTCCGTAAAGCGAAAGTGCATCGCCATTGGTCCAACCCAAACCTGGGTTACCGCTAGAAACTTCTGCCACTAGATAAAGCACCAAGATGGCACGCATTCCATAGTACGAAAAACGTTCCCACATTTCGGTGAAAAATAATATGTAAAGGCCCACTGGATGCCCGAATAATTCCTTTTGCTTTTGATATTGTAGTGCTTCTGACATAAGATCTATTATTAGTTATTGTTGTTGTTGTTTTTATAAATTGCTCTTGATAAAATTGGTCATTAACGTGTAAAGGTGCAATCTGGTATTACCACCGTATATACCGTGGTTTTTATCTGGATAGATGCGCCAGTCGAATTGCTTTTTGGCTTGCACCAAAGCTTCAATTAAACGCATACTGTTTTGAACGTGTACATTATCGTCTGCACTTCCATGCACCAAAAGAAATTTTCCTTTTAAGCCATTAACATGCGATAAAGGTGAGTTTTCATCATAACCCGAAGCATTTTCCTGTGGGGTCTGCATATAGCGCTCTGTGTAGATACTGTCGTAAAACCTCCAGCTCGTTACTGGGGCAACGGCAATTGCCATTTCAAAAGTGTCTGGCGCCTGAAATAGGGCGTTAGACGACATAAAACCGCCATAGCTCCATCCCCAAATTCCAGTGCGGTTGGCATCAATATATGGCAAATCGCTTAATTTTTTGGCTACGGCAATTTGGTCTTCCACTTCATATTTACCCAATTCCTTTTGGGTCATCTTTTTGAAATCCCTTCCCTTAAAGCCGGTTCCCCTACCATCTACACAAACCACAATAATATCGTGCTCATTGGCCAACATTTGGTGCCAGTAATCGTTCGTGCCCATCCAACTGTTGGAAACATTTTGTGAACCCGGCCCAGAATATTGGTACAGAAATAACGGATATTGTTTGCCCTCATCAAAATTAAGGGGCTTAATCATATACATATTTAGGTCTTCCCCATTAACATTAATGGTTGAAAATTCTTTGGTTGAAATTTTATAGGAAGAAAGGCCTTGCTTTAAATCTTTATTATTCTTAATCTCGCGAAGCAATTTTCCCGTTTTTGCTTCGTGAAGTGTATAAACTGGCGGTGAAGTTGTGCTGGAATAAGTATTGATAAAATACGAATAGTCTGCACTAAAATCTGCGGCATTTGTGCCGGTTTGCTGCGTTAGTCTTGCCTTATTTTTTCCAGAAGGAAGAATAGAATACACATCGCGATTTATGCTACCATTTTCTGTGCTTTGATAATAAATTTGACCTTTATCTTGGTCAAAACCATAATAGGCAGTTACTTCCCAAGGACCTTTTGTTACTTGGTTTAAAAGATTTCCATTTTTATCATATTGATAAATATGGTTCCAACCATCCTTTTCACTGGTCCAGAAAAAGCTATTGTTATTTAGGAATGTTAGATTGTCGGTAACATCTACGTAGGCATCATCCTTTTCAGCCAAAATTAATTTTGACGTATTGTTTGAAGCATCCACAAATACCAAATCGATAACGTTTTGATGGCGATTGGTTAGCTGCACACTTAAAAGGTTATTGTCTTGCGTCCACAGCAACCTTGGAATGTAATAGCTGTTGTATTTTGAAAGATCTACAGCAGTAGTCTTCTCGCTGCTAAGCTCGTATAAATGCAAAGAAACCTTAGAGTTTGCCTCGCCCGCCTTTGGATATTTAAAAGTATCTGCTGAAGGATACAACTCTTTGCCATAAAGGTCCATATTGAATTGTGGCACCTCTTTTTCGTCGAATTTTACGTAGGCAAGTCTATCTCCATTCTTGCTCCATTCAAAAGCGCGAACAAATGCAAATTCTTCTTCGTAAACCCAATCCGTAATTCCGTTAATGATGCTGTTCTTTTTATCATCGTTGGTAATTTGCTTGGTCTCGCCCGAATTCAAATCTTTTATATAAAGATTATTTTCAAAACCATAGGCAATTTTATTGCCATCGTTACTAAATGTGGGCTCTTGGATTTTATTGGTAGAAACAAGACTAAACTCTTTTGAAGCTACATCATAAACATAAAAAGTGCCTCTAGATGAACGGCGATAAATTTGCTGCAGCTCGGTTGTAAAAAGAATCTTAGATTCATCTTTGCTAAACTCATAGGAAATTACAAAATCAATTCCCTTTAAATCGGCCGAATTTAAGAGCGTACGAACTTTTTGACCGCTTTTATAATCAAAGACATCTACGGTAGAAGCTTTGTTTTGCCTGTCATAATTTAGCACGGCGTATTCCTTGCCATTATTCATGGAATGCAGGGCGTCTAAACCTTGGGTACGGAAGGCCCCACCCCAGATTTCTTCGAGACTTATATCTTTTTGTTGGGCACTAAGTGTAGTGAATGCCGTAAGAAACAGCAGTAAAATAGAAAGGGAGTTTAATTTCTTCAAAGTGTTAAAATTTTGCTAGGCCAAGTTTACTAATTTTTTGTGAAAGAGGGGACGATTTTTTTGTTAAATAAGCCATGGAGCCACTATTTAATACCAATTAAAAAATGTAGGTGAAGCGTAAAAATACTAACTAATTGACAGTAGCGCCTCAAAATTTCCTAAAACTTATTCTGAAGCTTATCTGTACTAAAAAACCCCGGCTCAAATGGAGTGGGGTTTTAAATATTTATTTTATTTGAACAGGGGAGAAATTTCAAAAAGTAATGGAAAATACTAATCCCTAATTAGGGGCATGGTAGTGCAGCGAAGCAAACCTTCCTGTTTTGATATTTCTGCATACGGAACTTCTTCTACAGTAAAACCCTGTTCGCGCAGCCAAGCATTCAATCTTGTAAAGTTTTTTTCTGAAATGACAACTTCAGGTGAAATGGAAAAAATATTACTGTTCATATTGTACATTTCCTCTTTTGTAATATGAAAACAATTTTCCTTTCCGAAGAAATTTACCAACCATTCATATTCATCTTCATTAAGAAAACCTTCTTTATGGATTATAGCCTTCCCCTTACCCAATGGCTGAAAACAGCAATCTAAATGCAGTGCATTTTCATCTGCAACTGTATTGCTTTTTCGAAGGTTAAAAGATTTCACTTTTTTATGTGGAAACAGTTTTTGAAGATGTTTTACCGCATTCAAATTGGTGCGGGCAGTAATAAAACTTGGATAATCTTCGCCATAGTAAGTACCCACAAAAATATAATCGCCCCACGGCATTACGTCGCCGCCCTCAATATGGGCATTTTCGGGAAATTCAATAATTTTGGAAGGATCAATTTGATTAATTACATCCTCCAACGCATCAATTTCCTTAGATCTATCTTCGAGTATATTAGCTATAATAAATTTATCTTCAATTACGAAAGCGATATCCCTAGAAAAAATTTGGTTATAATCTTTAATGGATTGTGGCCTAAAAACCTGTACATCGTATTTTTTCAATACTTCTGCTACGGCTTCCATTTCCTTAACCATATCTTCATCTTTCGGGTAAGTTCCAGCCTTAATATGCTCTGCAGATTTAGGGTCGTATGCATTCTCAAGTTTTGGCACGGGGCCATTACTGTCTGCGCGGCCAAGGATTACCGAGCGCAGCCTTCCTATTTCGTCGTTGATATTTAGATTAATCATAATGGCAAATATAAAAAAAGCACCTCGATACCGAAGTGCTTTCAAATGTATTAAAAATAATCTTATCTTTTATCTACAGGTTTAAAAGCACGTAGCTTTTCGCCAGTATAAATTTGACGCGGACGCCCTATTGGTTCTTTGTTTAAGCGCATTTCTCTCCATTGCGCAATCCATCCTGGCAAACGGCCCAAAGCAAACATTGGGGTGAACATTTCAACAGGAATACCAAGGGCTCTGTAAATAATTCCCGAATAAAAATCTACGTTAGGATATAACTTTCTTTCAACGAAGTATGGATCTTCCAAGGCTTCTTTTTCCAAGGCTTTTGCAATATCCAATACATCATCTTCAATTCCTAGATTATCTAATAAACTGTCTGCGGCTTTTTTAATGATTTTAGCACGTGGATCGAAGTTTTTGTAAACTCTGTGTCCGAAGCCCATCAAACGGAAAGGATCATCTTTATCTTTCGCCTTGGCCATAAATTTCTTGGTATCGCCACCATCAGCTTTAATAGCTTCAAGCATTTCAATTACCGCTTGGTTTGCACCACCGTGAAGTGGCCCCCAAAGGGCTGCAATTCCTGCGGAAATAGAAACGAAAAGACCCGCATGCGACGAACCTACAATTCGTACCGTAGAAGTAGAACAGTTTTGCTCATGGTCTGCATGAAGAATCAATAATTTATCTAAGGCCTCTAAAACCGTATCATTAGTTGCGTAATCGCCACTTGGTTTTTTAAACATCATCTTTAGGAAGTTGTCTACATACCCAAGTGAATCTCCGCCATAATCTAACGGAAGGCCCATACGTTTTCTGTACGTCCAAGCTGTTAAAACTGGGAATTTCCCAAGAATTTTTACAATGGCTTTATACATATCTTCCTCACTGTCTACATTTACTGAAGACGGGTTGAAAGCAACCAAGGCCGAAGTAAGTGAAGATAGCACTCCCATTGGGTGTGCCGCTTTTGGAAAACCGTCCAAAATACGTTTTACGTCTTCATCTACATGCGACTGGGCCTTAATATCTGTGTGGAATTTTTTTAACTGTTGGTCTGTTGGCAATTCGCCGAAAATAAGAAGGTAACAAACTTCAAGGAAATGTGCTTTTTCTGCAAGTTCTTCAATAGCATAACCTCTGTATCTTAAGATACCTTTTTCGCCATCCAAAAATGTAATTGCGCTTTCGCAAGCACCGGTATTTTTATACCCAGGATCTAGGGTAACAACACCTTTAGTGTCGCTTCGCAGACTTTTTATATCTATTCCCAATTCATTTTCAGTACCTTCCACAATGGGAAAATCATATTTTTTACCGTCTATCTCGAGGGTCGCCATCTTTGCCATAAAATCTAGTGTGTTTTTTAATTTTTTCAGAAATGCTAAATTACAAAATCTAAAGGGATTTTTTTAACAAATAGCACTTATCTTAGGTTAAATAAACCTTAAATCAGCGGTTAAACAGCCAATTTTTGCTTTATAAAAAAACCTCGCCAATGGCGAGGTTTTTAAAACATTGAAAATGAGTTAAATCTTAAATGCATTTTGCCGTGGAAAATAGGCTACTTCGCCCAACTGCTCTTCAATTCTTAGCAATTGATTATACTTTGCCATTCTGTCGCTGCGCGATGCCGAACCAGTTTTTATTTGTCCGCAATTTAGTGCAACTGCAAGATCTGCAATTGTATTGTCTTCCGTTTCGCCACTTCTATGGCTCATTACTGAAGTATATCCTGCATTATGCGCCATGTTTACAGCGGCAATAGTCTCGGTTAGCGTACCTATTTGATTTACTTTAATTAAAATTGAATTAGCTATTTTTTCGGTAATACCTTTTGAAAGCCTTTCCACATTTGTAACGAAAAGATCGTCGCCCACCAATTGAACTTTGTGGCCTACCTTTTCGGTTAAATATTTCCAACCTTCCCAATCGTTTTCATCCATTCCATCTTCAATTGAAATGATTGGATATTTTTCACATAATTCGGCCAAATAATCTGCCTGTTCCTTTGAAGTGCGCACTTTTCCTTTTTCGCCCTCAAACTTGGTGTAATCGTATTTTTTCTTCACATAGAATTCCGCCGCGGCGCAATCTAAAGCAATCATTACATCATCGCCCAATTTGTAACCGGCTTTTTTGGTGGCCTTTGCAATAGTATCCAACGCATCTTCCGTACCGTCCAAAGTGGGTGCAAATCCACCTTCATCGCCTACCGCTGTGCTTAATCCACGGTCATGCAATACTTTTTTAAGGTTATGGAATATTTCGGAACCCATTTGCATGGCGTGGGTAAAGCTTTCTGCCTTTATTGGCATTACCATAAATTCCTGAAAAGCGATAGGAGCGTCGCTATGCGAGCCGCCATTAATAATGTTCATCATTGGCACCGGAAGCGTTTTGGCGCTTACACCACCAACGTAACGATACAAAGGCATACCCAATTCATTGGCAGCTGCTTTTGCGCATGCCAAGGAAACGCCCAAAATTGCATTGGCGCCCAATTTTGATTTGTTGGCAGTACCATCCAAATCAATCATTGTTTTGTCTATAAGTTCCTGTTCAAAAACAGAAATTCCCAAAAGGGTGCCGGCAATTTTTCCTCTTACATTTTCAACAGCATTCATAACGCCTTTGCCCATATAGGCCTTGCCGCCATCGCGAAGTTCCACAGCTTCGTGCTCGCCAGTAGATGCCCCCGAAGGAACGGCCGCGCGACCCATAAAACCGTGTTCGGTAATTACGTCCACTTCAATCGTTGGATTTCCACGGGAATCAAAAATTTGTCTGGCTTTAATGTCGATGATAATGCTCATTGGTGAAAGTTAATGGTTATGGGTTAATAGTTATTTGAAAAGACCCCACAAGTTTAAAAGCCTGTGAGGTCGAATATTATATTGTTTCTAATTTATGATTATTGATACTCTCAATAAACTGATCAAAAAGATACGAAGCATCGTGCGGACCTGGGCTTGCTTCTGGGTGATATTGCACCGAGAATGCCGGCTTGTTTTTTATACGGATTCCCGCTGCGGTCTGATCATTTAAGTGTAAGTGTGTAATTTCAATATTCGGGTTGGCCTCGGCCTCTTCCCTGTTAATTGCGAAACCGTGGTTTTGGGAGGTAATTTCACCTTTTCCAGTTACAAGGTTCATAACCGGGTGGTTTATTCCACGGTGGCCATTGTGCATTTTATATGTTGAAATACCATTTGATAATGCAAGGATTTGATGTCCTAAACAGATTCCGAACATTGGCAATTCTTTATCCAAAATCGTTTTTACAACTTCAATTGCTCCACCAAGGGGCTCTGGATCGCCAGGACCATTGGAGATAAAATATCCGTCCGGAGAAAATGCGGCCATATCTTCAAAAGAAGCATTGTATGGAAATACTTTTATGTAGCAATCCCTTTCAGCTAAATTGCGGAGTATGTTTTTCTTTATGCCAAGATCTAATGCTGAGATTTTGTATTTGGCATTTTCATCTCCGTAGAAATACGGCTCTTTGGTTGAAACTTTTGAAGCAAGTTCCAAACCGTGCATATCTGGCACTTCGGCCAATTGCTTTTTAAGGCCTTCCATATTA
>CAXBDO010000074.1:0-9054 GCA_963974165.1 uncultured Aequorivita sp. | reverse complement strand
ATATAAAGTTTCTGCCAATGCCCCTGAAGACGATGCATTGATTGTAGATATTCGCGATGAGGCTGACTTTAAAAAGAACCACATTCCGGGCAGTATTAATATTATGGCTACTTCTGATACTTCTAAATTTGAAACCTGGTTGGGCTCAATTGTGAGGCCAGAAGAGAAATTCCACGTGGTGGTAGATTCTATGGAAAATGCCGAAAAAATCCTGCAGCGAACCGCAAAGATTGGTTACGAAGTTAATGTAAAATCAATTTTTACCCTTGGTGAAAAGGAAATGGAGAAATCAGACAAGTTAAACTTGGAAGATTTTAAAGAGAATGAAAAAAAGTATACCATCGTAGATATTCGTAATGATAGTGAAGTTGCCGAAGGCAAGATTTTTGAAAGTGCCATCGCAATTCCATTACATCAACTGCGCGAAAAATCTGATGAAATACCTACCGATAAGCCAATCGTAGTGCATTGTGCAGGCGGGTATCGCAGCGCCGCAGGCTTTAGTATTTTGGAAAAGGAACTGAATTCCAAAAATGTATTTGATTTAAGCCAGGATATAGAAAAGTTTAAATAATCATAATTTTTGGCCGAAAGCAAGATCGCCAGCATCGCCAAGCCCGGGGACAATATAGCCACGACTATCTAATTCATCGTCTATCGCAGCAATCCAAAGATGGGTGTTTTCGGGGAATATGTTTTTTACATATTCTACTCCCGGTTTGGCGCCTATGATTGATATAATATGGATTTGCTTTGGGGTACCGTGCTTTTCAAAAGCTTGGAGTACATTTTCCAAAGTTTTGCCCGTGGCAAGCATGGGGTCTGTTAGCACCAATATTTTATCTTCAATAGAAGGGGAGGCCAAATAATTAACTACAACTTCAAAATCGTCACCATCGTTGGGATGGTGGCGATATGCTGAAATAAAGGCATTTTCTGCTTGATCGAAAAAATTGATAATGCCGTTGTGCAGCGGGATTGCCGCCCGTAAAATGGAGCACACCACCAAGTTGTTTTCCGGCACCATCATTTCCTTTTCTCCCAAAGGCGTTTTTACAATTTCCTTTTTATAAAGCATGGTTTTACTCATTTCATAACTGAGTATTTCTCCTATGCGCTCAATATTTTTTCGGAAACGCATAGAATCTTGCTGCACAGAAACATTGCGCATCTCTGCCACAAACTGGCTCAACACCGAATTTTTATTGCTAAAATCGTGGACTGTCATATTTTAATTGAATTGATACGAAGTTAAATATTCCAATGAACGAACGGAATTATTTACGGGATATTTAATATAAATTTCTTTTTCCATGTTTTATTTTATATTTGGGGGGAGTAGCTAATTTGGGAATATATAGTTGAGTGACGATATAATTTTGAATTATGAGCTATATAAAGATTTTGGCACACATTTGAAAAATGAAGAACCCATTAAAATATATAGGCCTGATTTTAATATTATTTATAATCGGTTTTTTACTACGAGATTATTTTTTCAACTTATCAATATCTCAAATAACAAACGACAGGACTCAAGTTGTTAGCCGAAAATTGAGCGGACAATTTTTATCACATATTACTTTTGCTTTATCCATTGGAATTCTTCCTATTCTTTATCTGATTATAAAAAAAGTAACTAAATTGAATTTTATCCATCAAGGCTTAATTTCTTGTTTAGTTATAATCGGTTGCGGCATTTTACTTTGGCAATTTAGAATATTTCATTTTAACCATCAGGCGCAATATCTATCTGATCTCAATATAGGAAACGGAATTAAGTTGTATTTAGATCATGAAAATTTGAATTTTGAAGTTTATTTGTTTACTGGTTTTATAGTCGGAACAGTATTAAGTATTTTGATTTTTAAGAATAGGGCGAAACACGTAGCATAATAAAAAACGTATGGAAACAAAGTATATTCACGATTATGGCGAAACCATTAAAACCATCTTTCAATATTTCCCCCTAATCTCACTAATATTCGTATCTTATACTTTAAATTTTTAAAAAATTTGATTATGAAAAAATTACTACTCGCTTTAGCCTGTACCTGCGCATTTTCAGCAGTTTCGCAGACGAAAATCTTACCCAAGAACATACAGATAAAAACCGCTGTTTTGGCTGCGCCAGAAATGTATAGGGATGGGGCAACGGTGTTGGGCTATAATCCAGAGGGAAAACTCGTTACCCTTCGCGAAGGCACTAATGGAATGGTGTGTTTAGCAGACGACCCCAACAAGGAGGGTATTAGTGTTGCGTGTTACGGCGTAGAATTAGAAGCTTTTATGGCAAGGGGCCGAGCCCTTGCAGCAGAGGGAAAATCATACGAAGAAAAACAAGAAGCCCGAAAATTGGAGGTAGAAGCGGGCACCCTAAAAATGCCAAGCGAGCCTTCCATAGTTTATATTTTGGCTGGGGAAGAACAAGACTATAGTGCCGAAACAGGCGAATTGCTGAAGAGCAAAATTCGCTATGTTATCTATAAACCTTATATGACGGGTGAAAGTACTGGATTACCCACCAAACCCCAAGCTCCTGGAATGCCATGGCTAATGGACGCTGGCACACATAGATCGCATATTATGATTTCACCGGTTAACTAATAATATTTACCCGAAAATAAAAAACCATCTTCAATTACGAAGATGGTTTTTTTATGGAATTAGATTTCAACTTACAGGCTATTTAGAAAATCCTTGAAATCTTGCCTATTGTAATCGGCCATACCTTTATGGGTAAAAACCAATTCGCCTTTGGAATTTATTACATACGTGGTAGGAATACTCTGCGATTCGTACATAGCAGGAATTGCTGCCGCAGAAGCATAAACTTCAAAGTCATACTTATTTTTGGTTTTATATTGAACCGCTTTTTCAAATTTCTGGTCGAACGATACCATAAGTACTTCAATTTTATCTTTATCAATATCGTTATACATCTTGTTTATTCCGGGCATTTCGGCAACACACGGCGGGCACCAAGTTGCCCAAAAGTTGATAAAAATCACTTTTCCACGATACTGTTCCATAGAAACCTTTTCGCCTTTAGAGTTCATTAACTGTAAGCTAAAATCAGCTTTGGTGGCGACAGTGTTATTGTCTTCAGTTTCGGCTTCTATTTGTTCCACATCTGGGTTCATTGCACCGGTTGCCAAAAGTCCGCGTTGGGCAAAACCAATGATTTCGGTATGAAGGCCAGAAAAATAAATTCCGAGCACTACAAGGGCAAATAGCCCATATTCAATAATATTTTTTCTCAGTTTCTTGTTCATAATACTGTATTTTAATTTCTATTCAAAAATATAATCTGTGCCAGGCACAGTTGAAAAGGATTTCTCGTCTAGATAATCGCAATAGGACCGTCTGTCTAACGTAGGGCTTACGGGAGAATGTGCTTTTAAATATTCCTCCACTACTTCGTGAATGGTGTAATCCTTTATTTCTACATCAATCACATTTGGCATTCTGCAAAGCAGGTCTTCTGGATCGCCGGGACGCGCGCAGGCCGAAATGGTATAATAACGGTTCTCGTCCAATGGTTCGCCATTAATTTCAACAGCTTCTATGCGGTGATTTTTTTCGTTCTGGCTATTGAATTTAACCTTCATTCCTGAAAATCTAACAAGCCAGCCGCCAAAACGTTCCGTGGCATTTTGTGCAAATGCATTGTGCATCTCTTTTTCCAGCCAAACCAGTATCTGTTTTCCGGTAGCTTTTCCTGTTTTTACAGGTTCATTTACAGGCATTAAATTCCAGAGATTAGCGCGGGTAATGGGCGCAGGCATTCCGTTTTCGGGTACTATGGGATTTCCGAAACGAAATCCATTTGATATGGAAATATCGGCTCCTGTTTTCCAACGGGCGGCATCGGTAATAAGATTATCCATCGGGTTTTCTACCGTTAAATATCTATACATTGGCGTAGTGGTATAACCAACAATGGTTTCCAGATTTTCTTTATAGGGAGCTTTATTCTTGTCTATAATAGCTTGAATTTTTGGGTCGGCGGCATAAACTTCAGGATCTACATCCATTAATTCATAATCGTCCTTTACCAATTTATTGTTTACGAAATAGAGATTAAGTTTCCCAACAAAAGAGCCAAAAGCTCCCGGTTCAGTAACCTTGGCGTATTTTCCTTGTATAGGTTGGCGCACCCTTTCGTGGGTGTCATTGCCTAAAATATAATCTACATTTTCGGCAATTGGACTGTTGGCCAGAGTTACTTGCTTGTAAATTCCCAAATGGGTTATTAGGAACATTACGTCAATCTTTTCCTCCACCTTGATTTTATCAATCAGGTTTTTTACGGCCTCGTCTACCGGGGTGAAATTTATCCCTTTGCTGAAAATTGGGTTCTGCCGAATAGGCACATCTGGATCATTAATGCCAACAAAACCAAGGCGGACGCCATTAATTTCCTTAACCATATACGATGGATAAAGGTTTTCTTCAGATTTATCGTCCAACATATTTTGAACAATTGTTGGCGTGTCGAACTTTTTATAGACATCCAGCATTCGCTTTTTCCCATAAATTACCTCCCAATTACCGGGCACCAAAAGGTCGTAATTCATATTTTTTATAACATCGGCCATTACTTCCCCTTCTGAAAAAGCAACATAACCGCTACCCTGTATTAAATCGCCCCCATCAACAATTACGGTGTTGCCTGGGTTTTTGGCTCGTTCTGCATCAAACAAAGTTTTTATTTGCGGCAGGCCGCCGCGTTCTTTAAATACAATTTTCCCATTTTCCCAAAACAATTCGGGATGGGGGTCCAATTGCCCGTGTATATCGGCAGTTTGGAGAATTGTAATTTTTAAGGTGTCGTTTTTAGTCTCTGTGTTTTCATTCCCATTAGCAAAGGTTGGGCTTTTCCAAGCTACGATTGCCATTAGGCCGAAAATTGGTATTATATATTTGAACATTATTTTCATCTATTTTTTTTTAAAGTGCTAAACTTAGATATCCTTTCTTTTGAAGCTGCAGGTTATGGAGTATACCATTGTCTACAATTTTTATTTCTTTTGAAAGCTTCTCTGCATCTACTTTAAATTTCTTCAAAGAAAACCCACAGGCAATAATGGTTGCGCCTACTTTCTTGGCTTCATCTAAATGTGGCTGTAATTTTTCAAGATCGGTAAGATCGTCTATTTCCTTGCCGCAAACGATGATTTCAAAGTTCCCAAAATTGGCTCCATCTTCTTTTGCCAATGCATCAGCAGCCAATAAAATAGGTTTTAATTGTGCCACTTTTTTTGTAAGTATTACGTAGTTGTGTTGTTCCGTTTTTTGTGTTTGGGCTTGCTGTGCATTGCCTACCATAAAGAACATTGATAAAATAAGGGTTGAAAGAATTGTTTTCATAATTTCTATTTTTTAAAAGTTTTTATATCATTTATAATAAAGAACAAAAGTCCGCCGGCTATAGCTATATTTTTAAATAGCGGCCCTAGGCTGGTTATTTGTCCTACTTGAATTGTGAGTGTAATTGGCAATAAAATTGCGAGCAACACTATGGCTGCCCAACGTGTTTTAAAACCTATTAAAAAGCTTATTCCCGCTAGTACCATTGCAATTCCGGAAAGAATTACCAATAGTTCCAAATTCCCGAAAAAAAGCGCGAAGCCTTTAAACTTTGCCATTTCTATACGTTGAACGGTTTTTTCAATAGCTACCAAATGATTAAATCCAGCTACCAAAAAAATTGCGCTCACCATAATGCGGAGCAGCTGTACGGAACGCTTGCTCACCGTTATAACTGGTGTCATAATTAATAATTTTAAATAATTGATGTGTTTTTTATTGGACCAGAATATGGAATTCAAAACTGAATTGTCCACGGTTTGACCAATACTTAAAGTTTAATGAAGACAGATGTTAAACCCGGGGAGGAATGTAAAAACGTTCGGCGAAAAGATTGACGCGCAAGGCATCTGAAAAAGAGTATTTCTTAAAATTTTCTTCGGCTGGAACGAATGTAAAGGATGTAGTTTTAAAATCGAAAACAGTATTACAAACCGCCAAGATATCAATTGAACCGGCGCTTGAAAGATCTCTTTTAATAGAATCTTGGGTATTCGATTTGCTTTTCGATTTTTTACAGAATGGATGCACAACCGTAACCTCTTTTCCCGTCATTACCTTCAGCAATCCGGTAGACTGGGAAAGCGATAGGTTCATTAGAAAGAGGCCCGCCAAAAAATAGGCTATGAGGTTCGTTGTATTCATCAAAGGCAAATTTAAGGATTTTGTGCTGTCTGAATGTAACTTAGGTTACAAAGGCCCGAATTTTTCAGTAAATTCTCTTTAGATCTTATTTAGAAATGAGGGATGCAGATGCATTGTTATGTAATAAATGTTACAGAAATATTCATTCTAAACCCTTAAATTTGAAGTAGTTTAATCACAAAAAGAAATGCTATGGAATATTATATCAGTACAAAGTTAAAGAACACAAATTTTAACGATGCTATAGATAAAACTACAGCAGCATTAAAGGAAGAAGGTTTCGGGGTGTTGACCGAAATTGATTTAAAAGCTACCCTAAAAAAGAAATTGGATGCCGATTTTTATAATTACACCATTCTGGGGGCGTGTAATCCGAAAATGGCCTACGAGGCATTAAAGGCCGAAAATAAAATTGGTACCATGCTGCCCTGTAATGTAATTGTTCAGGAACGCGAAGCGGGAACTATTGAAGTTTCAGCGGTAAATCCGGCGGCTTCAATGATGGCGGTAGAAAATGATTCGTTGGCAGAAATCGCCAAAGATGTAAAGAACAGATTGACCAAGGTTATAAATAGTCTTTAGGAAGCAGTATTTATACTAAAATATTATAATGGATTGTAACAAATCCTTATTCCAAAAGGCACCTACAAAGGTGCTTTTTGTTTGGTAACATTAGTTACTGACCAGGCTTATTATGTGCCGTATGTTTGCATCAAATTTAAAAGTAATGAAGATTAAAAATATAATTACACTTATCGGGTTGCTACCGGCAATGGTTTTTGCACAGCAGGCTGTGCCTATTTCCAAGGCTGAAGTATTGGAAAAGGTTATTCAACAAAACAACCAGCTAAAAATAGGCGAGCAGGATGTACTTGCGGCCAAAGGAGATTTTAGGCAGACCAATGCTGTATTTCTTCCCAATATTTCGGCTTCGCATACGGCTATGGCAACAACCAATCCGCTAATGGCCTTTGGGTTTAAGTTGAACCAGGAGCAAATAACCCAAGCAGATTTTGATCCGAATAAATTGAACAACCCATCGCAGGTTGAAATTTTCGCTACAAAATTTGAAGTGCAACAACCTCTTGTAAATATTGACGGCATTTTTCAACGCAAAGCCGCTAAAGCAAAATGGAACGCGAGCAGTATGCAGTTGGAACGCACCGCAGATTATATGGCGTTAGAAACTGAGAAAGCATATATGCAGCTACAATTGGCGTATAAAAGTGTAACTGTTCTTGAAAAAGCCTTGGAAGCTGCAAATGAAAATTTCAGATTGGCGAACAATAGTTATCAACAAGGATACCTGCAGCAGAGCGATATTTTGGCTGTACAGGTGCGCGTTACGGAAGTTGAAAACCAACTACAGTATGCAAATAGCAATGTTATAAATGCTTCCGAATATTTAGCGGTGCTGATGAATGAGGAAATTTCAGGTGTTTTTATACCAACCGATTCTTTAAAGGTTGCTTCTGAATTAATTTCTGCAGAAATAATTGCCGATTCGCGCGCCGATATACAGGCGATGGAATTTGCTGCAGAAGCTTACAAACAAAATTACAAAGCCGATAAGATGACGTTTTTGCCAAAGTTGAATGCCTTTGGTAGCTACGAACTTTATGACGATCAGATATTTCAGGCAGATGCCGGCGGATATTTAATTGGGGCCGCCTTAACGTGGAATCTTTTTGAAGGCTCTAAACGTTTCGGAAAAACCCAAAAGAGCAAGGCTGAATTTCATAAAGCGCAATTGGAGCTGGATCAATATAAATCTGAAAGCCAACTTGAGCTGAACAAAGCCAAACGTATGTACTTAGATGCGCAGAACAATTTAAAGTTAACGGAATTGGCGTTGGAGCAATCTAAGGAAGCGCTAAGAATCCGTACTAATAGATTTACGGAAGGATTGGAAAAAACAACCGATCTATTGGCTGCTGAAACCCAATATTCGCAAAAACAGTTGGAATACTTCAACACCGTTTTTCAACATAATTATGCTTTGGCATATCTTCAATTTTTAACCAAAAGCAATTAAAATTGAAACCAAACCTGAACCTGATAATAAAACAAGATTTAAAAAGAATCAATATGAAATTACTATATACAAGTTTGCTTTTTATTGGCGCATTAAGCCTTGGCAGCTGCGGCAATTCTTCCGAAGAAAAAAAAGTAGATAACACCCCGCCAATTGCCGTAACGGTTAGTTCGGTAGCTGCGGAAAACAATACGCCATTTTTAACCGCTAGTGGCAAGATTGAAGCTGCCAACAGTGCTTCCCTTAGCACCAGAATGATGGGCTTTGTAGATAAAGTGCACGTTAATGTGGGCGATAAAGTTTCAAAAGGGCAGTTGTTGGTGAGTATCAATAATTCTGATCTTTCTGCCCAACAAGCGCGAACAACTGCGGGAATTACCGAGGCCCAAGCCGCTTATAACAATGCGGAAAAAGATTACCAACGTTTTATAAATTTGTTTGCAGATAATAGTGCAAGCCAAAAAGAATTGGATGATCAGCGCGCCCGTTTTGAAATGGCTAAAGCCAGATTGGAAGGTGCCAGACAAATGAAAAATGAGGTTCAATCGCAATTTGCCTATGTAAATCTTCGTGCGCCTTTTGCGGGCGTTATAACCAGCAGGTCGATTGATGCCGGCGCTATGGCAAATCCGGGCGAGCCCTTAATATCGATTGAAGGTCCGGGGAATTTTGAGGTTACCGCCTCGGTTCCCGAAAGTGAGATTTCAAAAATAAAATCGGGTACCAAAGTGCAGGTGCTTGTAAAATCTTCAGATAAAATATTACCCGCAACCGTTACCGAG
>CAXBDO010000073.1:0-9214 GCA_963974165.1 uncultured Aequorivita sp. | reverse complement strand
AACACCCATACCTTTAGACTTCTTCCCTTTTTTAGTAGTAATAATAATTACCCCGTTAGCAGCACGTGAACCGTAAAGTGCAGATGCAGCAGCACCTTTTAGCACGTTAACAGATTCAATGTCGTCTGGGTTAATATCTGCTGCGGCATTACCGTAGTCATAATAGTTACCAGAAGCTGTGTTTTGTGCAGCAGTGTTAGTGTTTCTGTTACTAATTGGCACCCCATCAATAACAAACAAAGCTTGGTTGTCTCCAGTTAAAGAGGTGTTACCTCTAATAACTACGTTGGTAGAACCACCAAAGTTGTTGTTTCTTCTAATTTGAAGACCAGAAACTTTACCAGAAAGGCCATTTGTAAAGTTGTTGCCTTTAACGGTAGAGATATCCTCACCATCTACTTGTTGTGTAGAGTAACCCAATGATTGTTTTTCACGAGATACACCAAGTGCAGTTACAACTACCTCGTCCAACATAGAACCAGCTTGCATTGTAACATTTATTTTATTTGAGGCCCCAACTACAATTTCTTGCGTTTCGAAACCTACGTAACTATAAACAAGAGTTTGTCCCGCAGCAGCATCAATGGTATAATTACCATCAAAATCAGATTGTGTTCCGGTACTCGTACCTTGTATAATTATGTTAACCCCTGGAAGTGGTAAACCGGTGTCATCGGCTACCGTTCCGGAAATTGTCTTTTCCTGTGCAAAAGCGAGCTGCACAATCAACACTAATAGTAGTGTTAAAATTCCACTAAACTTTGTTTTCATTTTTTTGTTTGTTTGAATTAGCACTCCAAAAGTGCCAATAAAATCTCACAATTCCAACTTTTATGGGAAGTAGATTAGGAAATAATTATCAAAACGGAAATTTAAAATAACCGTAATTCTCTAAAATTCATCATAAGATTTTGCAAAGGCTTGGTTTTCTTGCACCTGTGGAAGACAAATAAAAAATTTTGAGCAAAAAATCGAACTCCAAAATAAGGTTAATTTTTTTCGAACACTTTATGAACAATTGCCCAAACATTACAATTAATGGCGTATTAGAGCGTTTTTGCCAAATTTCATATTAATTGAAAAACCCTAAATCTTCCTTCTGAAATGTTAAAATTCTTGAAGGAAATGGTGTAGAAAACCCACTGATTTTCAAGAATCAAAACGCCCACTATTTGCTCGAACTTTCCCCCTTAAACTGCTGCGAATTATTTTTGAACAATACATTAAAAGTAGTTAAGCTACCATAACATCTTGTTATGTATTGCTGAAGATCTACTTTATCCTGATCTGCCAATTCTTTGCTGGCGTTTATTTTTTGTTCCATTACCCGTAAACGGTCGCGCAACATAACAATTTTATGGAAAAACGTATCAATAGGAATTTCCTTTGAGGCCAAATTTGAATCGGCTGGTTTTAATACGATGGTCCCACCCTTCCACTTATCTGCAATAGGCACAATTTCACTGAAGCCATTCCATTTTTTTAGAATATCGCGAAGACTTTTTTCCACATCGTAAAAACTAACGGTATCAACTTCATCCTCGGCAGCCTCAATTATTTCAAATTCCTCGTCGGTCGGGATAGTCTCCAATCCGGTTTCTATAAAGGTTACCCAATATAATTTTGAGGTTACATTTGTAATTACTCCTTTTCCATAAGTTGGGTGGGCAATGCGGGAGCCTATTCCTAAAATTTGTTTCATCTCTATATTTTTTTGAATTGAGGTTTTTGTTTTGGGCAGTAAAAATAGAAAACAAATAAATACGATTGTCTTACTCCTTAATATAGGCGCATAAAAAAACCATCCGCCTTTCGAGGGATGGTTTATTCTGGTTTTTTAAATAACCAAGCGCTTACTACTTCTTCTTAGGAGCAGATGGCGAAGCCTTTTTGTTATCCTGTTTTTTAGCTGGTGCAGCTTTTCCAGGTTGCGGCTTTTTGTTTTCCTGTTGTTGTGGCATAACAATAACTTTTTTTAAATTAGTTATATAAAGGTAAAAAGAGTGTTAGTTAATTTATTCTCTCCTTAGCTAAAATTTAACAATAGCCCACCAAACAAAATTATGGAAACTAGTGGTGGTCGTTTACAACCTTAGGATCGCGATATTTGCAACAAGCATCTATTTTATCATAAACCTCATCTTTCGCCTCAATAGTTTCGGTATCGTGCCCACTATCTGCAATGCTTTGTTGAATCTTGGTTAAGTCTGTTTTTCCTTCGTTATAAATAAGATTTAATTCGTGGGTCTCTACACTCCAAATTGCAGATTTTACTCCTTTAGCCTGTATGGCTGCTTTTTCAATCCTGTCTTTGCACATACCGCAAACGCCATCTACTTCAATTGTAGCTTTGGCATTTTTGTTTTGGGCAAATCCTGTAACTCCCATAAATAATACACTAATAATTAAGATTGCTTTTTTCATATTAAATTTGTTTTCTATTGTTTAAATATTAAATTATTTCAATTCCTCTTTATGCAAAGAGATGATAACACCGCCTCGCACCAAAGAGCGCTGAGATTTTAATTCAGGCTATATCTTAAACCCGCGTAGTATGAACTACCAAATATTGGGCCGTAGACGTAAGTGGTGTCAAAAGTTGTTCCAAAAGGACTGTCGCTACCCACAATTGGATTTTTCTGGGTAACATTTGTAATATTTTCTCCGCCCACATAAACTTCAAAGTTAGATGAAAAAACTTTTGTAACCTGCGCATTCAATGTTGAAACCGATGGAGAAAATTCAGTCAGGCCTATTGTATTTAAATATGCTTTATCTGAAGCAAAACGCTGTTCGCCCAAATAATTGTAGGTTGCATCAAATTTCCAGTTACCTCCTTTTGCGCCTTGGTGCGTTTCATACGAAGCATTTGCGAAAAAACGATGGTTTGGCGTTAGCGGACTTTGTTTTTTACCACTCAAGTAAGTAGTTTCCACATCATAATATTTGTAGGCTAAGCGAACATCAAAATTCTGAAAAGGGTTGTAGTTAAATTCAAATTGGTAATTATTTGAATAGCTTTCGCCCTCCAAATTATAAAAGCTGATTTCGGTCGGGTTTTCCCAGTCTACAACAATTTGGTTTACAAAATCGGTTCTATAAAAATCGAAGGTAATGTCTGCACCTCTTCCAAATAAATTGAAACCTTGCATAAACGATGCGCCATAATTCCATGCAATTTCAGGATCTAGGCCGTATATATCGCCGCCATTTCCTAAAATATTCAAGCTACGGGAAGTTGCGAATAGCTGTTGGTTTTCGGTAAATATATTCGCACTTCGCTTTCCTCTTCCCGCCGAAACACGAAAGGCAGATTTTTCCCAAGGCGTATAACGCAAGTGAAAACGCGGTGTAATAAAAGCACCAAGCCTATTGTGGATATCGCCACGTATACCTGCAGTAAAATTCAGATCGCCCAAATTGTCGAAATTATATTCAAAAAATGCCCCCACAGAATTTTCAATCCTGTTGTAATTTTCAGTTAAAACCAATTCGTCATATCCATCATAAGTAGCGCTAACCCCTGTCTTAATCTTATGGCGCGAATCGCTGATTATAGAATTATATAAAAAATTGGCATAAAAACTATTGTGCTCAATATTATAATTATTCAATCCGAAATAGGATTCTTGGTTGTGGTGGCTATACGCAAGTTGAACACCTCCGGTTTGCCAGGGAATGTCGGGATTTACAAAACCAAATTTTCCTGAAAGATCAAAACGTTGCGTTTTTATTTCGCTGCCCCAGGCATTGGTAGTGCCACGGTCCGTGTCTTCATTAAAATTGATTTGCCCAGTTTCCTTTTCATCATTTAAGAATCTGGCATTGAAAAATCCTACATAACCATTTTCCTGATCTACATATTGCCATCTATTCATCACATTTACTTGCTGCATTAAAGGTGCATCCAAAAAGCCGTCACCATTATTGTCAAATTCCGTCTCCCGCAAATTGCCGTGAATATAAAGACCAGTGCTCCATCTATCGGTTACTTTTGTGTTTAGATGGGTGTTCAGCTCAAATCGTCCATTGCCGGCGGCATAAGCGTTTACAAACAACTTGTCGTCTGTAGAAGGCTTTTGCAATTCGGCATTAATTTGTCCGGCAATACTTTCGTAGCCATTGGTAACACTTCCCGCACCTTTTGTAATTTGGATGCTTTCCACCCATGTTCCTGGAATAAAACTTAAACCATATGCTTGTGAAGCACCCCGTATACTGGGCACATTTTCGGTAGTAATTAAAATATAAGGGCTGGTAAGGCCCAACATCTTAATTTGGCGTGTACCCGAAATGGCATCGGCAAAATTCACATCAATAGAAGGGTTTGTTTCAAAACTTTCGGCAAGATTACAGCAAGCTGCCTTTAAAAGTTCTTCGCTACTAACATTCAAAATATTCGCAGCCTGAATAAAGGATCGCGCCGTTGCTTTCTGCCTTGCGGTAACCGTAACCTCATCTAAATTTGCTTTGGAAACCAATGAGTGCTTAATGTGCTTGGCAGACTGCACCGAAATGGTATCTGTTTTGTAGCCCACATAGCTAACCACCAACTTTTTGTATTCGGGCGTATAGGGTATTTCAAAATTACCATCGAAATCGGTAACAGACCCCACCGAAGTATTTAGCCAATAAACATTGGCGCCACCAAGGGGAACGATTTCATCATTTATATTTTCGGTAATGGTTCCCGTTAATTTTTCTTGCGAAAAAACACATACGGGAATTAAAAAAAGTAGATATAATAAATTTTTCATTTTTTAAATTTTTGCGCTGCGTAACCGCAGGGCATTAGTGATTACTGAAACCGAACTGAAACTCATGGCCAGCGCGGCAATCATAGGCGATAATAAAATTCCGAAAACTGGGAAAAGAATTCCGGCGGCAATGGGCACCCCAAGTACGTTATAGATTAAAGCGAAAAACAGATTTTGCTTAATATTACCCATTACTTTTTCACTTAAATGGAAGGCTTTTACAATGCCCTGCAAATCGCCTTTAACCAAGGTAATTCCCGCACTTTCAATAGCTACGTCTGTACCGGTTCCCATGGCAATTCCCACATCGCTTTTTGCCAAGGCAGGGGCGTCATTAATACCGTCGCCTGCCATGGCAACTTTTTTGCCTTCAGCCTGCAATTTTTCAACTACCTCCATTTTATTCTGCGGAAGCATCTCTGCCTGAAAATCGGCTAAATTTAATTCTGAAGCTACAGCTTTTGCCGTATCGCGGTTATCGCCGGTAAGCATAATTACCTGAATTCCCTTTTGCTGAAGTTCTGCAATTGCCTTTTTGCTGCTTTCCTTAATATTATCGGCAATTACAACATACCCCACAACTTCGCCATCAATTGAAAGCATAGGCACGGTTTTGCCTTTTTGCTGGGCTTTGGAAACTTCCTTCTCCATTTCCCCAGAAATAGGTGCGCCCGCTTCCTGCATCATTCTCTCATTACCCAAGGCAACTTTTTTGCCATTGATAATTCCTGTAACGCCTTTCCCGGTAACGGAATTAAAATCAGATGTTTTTAATACTTCTGAATTCTTATCCTTTCCAAATTTTACGGTGGCATCGGCCAACGGATGTTCACTGTTTTGATTGAGGGAAACAATATATTGAAGCACTTCTTCCTGGGAATAATTTTCAGAACCCGCTACCATTTCTACAGAAGGTTTTCCTTCGGTAATGGTACCGGTTTTGTCTATTATTAAAACATCAATCTTGTTTAAGGTTTCAAGCGATTCCGCATTTTTGATAAGCACCCCATTTTGGGCGCCCTTCCCTACTCCAACCATTACGGACATTGGTGTAGCAAGACCTAAGGCACAAGGGCAGGCAATAATCAGTACTGCAATTGCATTGACCAGGGCATATACATATCTAGGTTCTGGGCCAAAAATCACCCACGCAATAAACGTTAGCACTGAAATTAGCACTACAATAGGCACAAACCAACCCGAAATTTTATCGGCCAGCTTTTGTATTGGCGCACGACTTCTGCTTGCCTTATTCACCATCTCAATAATTTGGGAAAGCAAGGTGTCGCTCCCTACTTTTTCGGCCTTCATTATAAAGCTCTGCTTGCCGTTTATGGTGCCCGAACTTACTTTATCACCTTCCGTTTTTGAAACGGGAACAGGCTCTCCGGTAATCATAGATTCGTCTATGGAACTTTCACCTTCAACAATGCTGCCATCTACTGGAATTTTCTCTCCAGGTTTTACGCGAAGCTTATCGCCCACCACAATTTTATCTATGGCAATGGTTTCTTCTTTTCCATCAACAATCCGTACCGCTTTGTTGGGAGCCAATTTCAGCAATTCCTTTACTGCCGAATTGGTTCGGTTATGCGCACGGGCTTCCAAAACCTGTCCCATTAAAACCAAGGTGAGAATTACCGTCGCCGCTTCAAAATAAACATGCACGGTTCCCATTTTAGTTTTAAATTGGGCGGGAAAAAAGTCTGGAAACAGCATCCCGAAAACGCTAAAAATCCAAGCTACTCCAGCGCCAATCCCAATAAGGGTGAACATATTTAAATTCCAAGTTTTAATGGAGCGATAGGCACGTTCAAAAAACATCCAAGTGGCATAAAAAACCACGGGAATGGATAGGCCGAATTGTACCCAATTCCATGTGCCCATAGAAAGCCAACTATACAAAGGGTTGTTTGGAATCATTTCCGACATTGCAATAAGAAAAATAGGAACGGTGAAGGCAACTGCTATCCAAAACTTTTTGAGCAAGGCTTTATAGCTTTTATTTTCCGCAGATTCATCTGCCTCCTTAGGCACCAGATCCATGCCGCAAATTGGGCAGGAACCGGGTTCATCCTTAATTATTTCAGGATGCATTGGGCAGGTATATTCTGTTGCGGTATTGATGGAAGTTTTTACTTCTTCAACCAAATCCATTCCGCATACGGGGCAATCGCCCGGCTTATCGTAGGTCTTCTCGCCTTCGCAGTGCATAGGGCAATAAAATGTACCCGTGGCACTTTGGTTTGCCCTCTTGGCCTCCTTTTTTTGCTGATGTTTTTTCACAGCTTCCGAATCATCGGGAAGCGAAATGCTATAACTTCCACCATCCTCTTCCAAAGCCTTTTCAAAAACTTTTAAGGGAATGTGTTTTTCCATTTCAATAATGGCTTCAGCATTATCAAGGGTTACAGTCGCACTAGTAACGCCTTCTACCTCATTTAAAATTTCCTCTACATGGCCACGGCAACCATTGCAGGTCATTCCGTGTATTTTATAAGTATATTTCATGTTTTCTATATTTTAAAATCGCATAGATAAACCGCCACCGGCACCGAAACGACTGTCATAGCTCGCCATTAACGAAAAGTTTCGGGAAAGAAAATATTCAAGCCCCGCATTCCAAGTTAACTCGTCGTCATAATCTAGGCCCATAGGTAATTCGTCTACCAATCCAAAATCTGCTTGGTATTCAATCATTCCAAAGGCCATAGTTCGCGGAAGAATCATGATTTCGCGGGTAAGGCCTATTTGTGGGCGCAATTTATTATCTACCCTTACATCCAAATTAAATAAATATGGAGTTAAATAACGGATCCCTACAACTGCCGTTGTCTCCAAATCTTCCAAGCTATCCTCGCTTTCATTTTCAATATTTACACCTCCAAAAATGCGCAAGTAATCGTGTAGATAGCGTTCGTAGGAAACCTCAGCTTCTATATTTTCATTCCAGCCATATTCTACCATTAAGTTGTATTGATTCCGCAGGTTGGAAGAAGTAATGTTTAATTCGCCCATATGTGATGCTACATCTGCAGTTCCCCAGGTATAAAAATGATTTGCTTCATTAATAATTTTGGAAACCGGAAAATCCTGCAATTGCGGATCTCTTGGCGTTTCATAGCTAAATACGCGCGCCATTCCGCCCATCATATGGTAGAGCACGTGGCAATGGAAAAACCAATCGCCATAAGCATCGCCATAAAATTCGATTGTTATCTCTTCCATTGGCGGCACATTTACGGTGTGCTTTAATGGGGAATATTCGCCATTTTTGTTGATTACCCTAAAAAAGTGACCGTGCAAATGCATTGGGTGGTGCATCATTGTTAGATTATTTAGCGTAATGCGGGTTACTTCGTTGCCTTTAATTTTAATATTATCAGTTTCCGAAAGCGGCACACCGTTCATACTCCAAATGTAGCGGTTCATATTGCCCGTAAGGTTGAACAGAATTTCGGTTACGGGAATATCTTCGGAATAACTTGTCTTTTCGGGCGATTTTAAATAATCGTAATTGTATTCCGGATTCATACCCATACCCTCCATGTCCATTTCGGTTGAAGTTTTTGAGTGGTCCATTTTGGAATGATCTACTTTCACAGGCTCTTCCTTCATCTTCATTTTCGAATGGTCCATTTTCGAATGGACTACCTTCAAAGTATCTTTCTTCATTTCCATTTTGGAATGATCCATTGTTGAATGGTCTACTTTTTCAGTATTCTTTTTCATTTCCATTTTGGAATGGTCCATCTTAGAATGGTCTACTTTCATAGTATCCTTCTTCATTTCCATTTTTGAATGATCCATTTTTGAATGATCTACCTTCAAAGTATCTTTTTTCATTTCCATTTTCGAATGATCCATTTTGGAATGGTCCATATCCATACCTTCCATGTCCATTCCATATTCCGCCTTCATCTCAAAACGTTCGTCCTTTTTGGGTTGGAATTTAATGGCATGGGCACCCATTTTCATCTTCATAGCCGCCATTTCCTGCATCATTGCAATCTTATCTGGTCTGGGCAATACTTCAGCAGGTAAAATTTCACCCTGTCCGAAATATGCCAAGGCAGTACCCGAACCGTCCTGTGCCATCGCCCTAAATTCTATCTTCCCACTTTGGGGGATGGTAATGATAAAATCGTAGGTTTCCGCAATTGCAATAAAAGTCTTGTTGCGCTTTACGGGCGTTACATCCAATCCATCTGCAGCAACCAACAAAGAAGTTTCTCCCCCAAAAGTCATCCAGAATTGGGAAGATGCAGAACCATCAATAATTCGTAGTCTAACCTTTTCGCCGGGCTTAAAATCAGGATATTCTGCTACTTGCTTTCCATTGACTAAAAATGCGGGATAATAAATATCTGCTATGTCTGCGCCCTCCATTCGTTGTCGCCAAAAGTCTACTTGGTCGCCCAAGGCGCCTCTGGCAATAACTTGGTTTAAGGGGGTTG
>CAXBDO010000072.1:0-9260 GCA_963974165.1 uncultured Aequorivita sp. | reverse complement strand
AGAACCAGTTGCTGGGAATATGGGATGTATTCCCCCGGCGGAAGGATTTTTGGAAGGGTTACGGGAGCTTTGCGATAAAAATAATATTCTTTTAATTTTTGATGAGGTAATGACTGGCTTCAGGCTTGCCGCAGGAGGCGTGCAGGAGCTGTTTGGCGTTAAGGCAGATATTGTTACGTTCGGAAAAGTTATTGGTGGTGGGTTGCCTGTGGGTGCCTTTGCCGCCAGAACTGAAATTATGGATTACTTAGCGCCTATTGGCCCAGTTTATCAGGCGGGCACTTTAAGCGGGAATCCGCTGGCAATGGCTGCCGGGCTTGCAATGCTTAAACATTTAAATGAGAATAAGGAAGTTTTTGCCTCTATCAATAAAAAGACAGAGTATTTACATAAAGGAATAGACGCAGCCCTAAAGGCAGCTAATGTGAAATTTACCATCAACAGGTTAGGGTCTATGATTTCGGTGCATTTTTCGGATGAGCCAGTAACCGATTTTGCTTCGGCCGCAAAGGCGAATAATGAAAGCTTCAAAAAATTCTTTCACGGGATGCTCGACGAAGGAATCTATATTGCCCCAAGTGCTTTTGAAACTTGGTTTATCTGCGACGCCCTAAGCTATGAAGATTTAGACGCAACCATTGCCGCCTGTGCAAAGGTTGCAAAGCAATTAAATTAGGAAAGCGATACTTCAAGAGAAATAATATTAAGGCATAAAAAAAGCCCCTTTCAATTAAGAAAGGGGCTTGCTTTTACTAATAATCAATCACTAATTATTCATTTTAACCCATTGGGCATATTGTTCGGCCGTTAAAGTTTTTTTCATTGATTCCTTTAAGGAAGCATCAAACTCAGCTTTATTGGCTTTAACTTTAGCGTCATTGGCATCTTTGCCTTCAACGTGTTTCTGATAATTTACTTCTTTAGCTACATAAGCTCTAAAGACTGCACGACTTTGGTCGCCATTTAGATTTAGTGCTTCGGTAATTTTTGCAGTTTCAGTTTTGGCAATTACTTCTGGTCTGTCGTTATCTTGCGACAACTGTTGCGCTGAAGCAGATTGAACTCCCAAAAGCATTGTTACTGCAAAGGCAAATACTGTTAGTAGGTTTTTCATTTTAGTTGTTTTTAATTTTGAAGTTACTAATGTAACTAATTTGATAATAACTAAAACAATAATTGCGCCAAAAAATATATTTAAAATTTTAATTAACGGTCGTTTTGCTTCTCGCCTTGCTTGTGGCTTCTAGCTCTACGGGATTTGTGCTTTCTGCTATTTTCCCATTTGGCATATTGTTCTTCCGTAAGAATTTCCTTTAAGGCTTTCTTCATCGCTATTTTTCTATCCAGCATGGCAGATTTTGCCTCAAATTTCTGGGTATCTGTCATCTCTTTTTTACCCTCGCCTCGTTTCGGGCTGTCCTTCATCATATTTAGGAATACCTGTTTTATCTTGGCCTGTTGGGTTTCATTTAAATCTAATGACAAAGCCATTTTTTTGGAATGAAGTTCGGCTTTTTGTTCAGGCGTTAAATTATCCTGAAGGTGCTGGCGATGCTCCGAGCGATCGTTTGTTGTGTTTTGTGAGGTCATGGCGAAAGTTGCTAGCGCCATAAAGATTATCATTGCTTTTTTCATTTGTCTATAAATTAATGTTTTGTAGAAGTATGACCGTGAAACTACAAAGAAGTTTAATTGAGTGCATATAATCGTCTTCCCTCATTCAAATAAATACTTCCCTAATTCAGGTTTTACTATGCTTAGGGAACAACCTAGTTTTATATTATAAATACTGCCGCTACCAATGCTTGCAACGATGCAAGACCACTTATGCCAAAAAGTAGGCCCAATTGTTGGCGACAGTTAAAAAAAAATGAGCCGCATTGCTGCGGCTCATTTCAATTAATAAAATTATGCTCCTTATTTTACAACGAAGCGTAACACTTTGTTGTAATCAGTAAATTTCAATACATATACCCCGAAAGAAAGGTCTTGGATGTCAATGCTGTTATTAGTTGCATCTACACGTTGTTCCTTAACTTTTTGCCCAAGCATATTGTAGATAGCTACATTGTATTCCTGTGTTAAATTAGACACTGAAATAGTTTCATCAGCAGGGTTTGGATAAAGCGCTACACTGAAAAATTCGTTGTCATTCACTCCTGCAGTTACGCAAGGTGTAGGCGCAGTTCCAGCGTTATTTTCTTCGTAATCACAATCTGCCGAGGCAGAGAATGAGGCCATAAGTTCAATTGTTCCGCCGTCGGCTGCAAAGACAACGCCCACAAATGTATGCGAAGTTGTTAAGCCCGAAGTTGAAACTGAGGCCGTTCCATCACCCGTTAAATCTAAAGTTCCAGTTGCTGGCGGATTTACGAATGAAACCGTAACATCTGCAGTAAAGAAATCGTCGCTACCATCTGTTGGCGTACCATTGTCGTTACAAGGTGAAATGTTTGTAGTTTCTATTTCCGAAATATCGCAAGCAGTTGGATCGCAAACATAGTTGGGCAATACATAGCCACGAGCCGTAAATCTGTCTGTAAAAGCGTCAATTTCTGCACAGCTGTAATTCATATCGATAGCAGCTTGCCTAACAGCAATAGCTGCATTTTGTTGGTTGGTACCGCTATTGGTCATAGCAAGGCCTTCCCATACTGCGGCATCCATTTTTTCCCTGCCTATTATTTCCCATATTTCAAGTAAAACTGAAGCCCAGATTTGTCCATCGGTATGGATAGAGCCGGTAAGACCGCCAGGATACATAGCGCCATAATTTGTTACGCGGCCACCCCAAAATGGATTGTGACCGTCCCAACCAAATACCCAAGAATACTGTGGGTCTGAAGGATCCCAAAAACCGGTGCTTCTTTTATATGAATTGGCCCAGTAATCGCCAGTTCCTTCACTTAAACCGTTAACCTGGCTTAAATTTCCGTTGGTAATAAAATCGTGAAGACCGTGACCCAATTCGTGAAGAACTACATCCATATCTTCCGCATCATCAACCCCGCCTTCGCCAAATTGTAGGCTACCAGCACTGTAAAATGAGTTATCGGCACCATTGGCCCCGTGCGGATCGTAACGAACTACCCCGCCATTATAGATAGATACTAAAGGAATTCCCAAAACATCATTGATGTAGCGGAAACTTTTATCGATATGGTGATAGCAGTTTGCAGCTTCAAAACCTTGTTGGTCTCTTGTAAAGCTGAAATCTGAAGTTGTTTGCAGGAACAAACCTGTAGAAGGCGAACCTAATTCAGCAATTTCGGTATACGGACCTTTCAGTCGGTAATTTGTACCGTCAAATTGAATATCAAAAAGTGTTACTGCGGTACGGGCAGCATCAAGATCGGCGTTGGTTGCGTCGCCATTGTCGGCGTAATTTCCGCCATAAGTACTTCCTGTTTTTGTTAAAGGGTCTGGATCAAAAACCATTGCAGTACCCGTAGCCATAGTTGTTGCCATTGTAGGTTGCGTTGGGTTGTGCTCCCCATTCTTTTTATGGTAAATGGCAATATCCTGTGTGCTTAAAACGGCACCGGTAGTAGCATCAACAATTGTTTCCCAGTTTCCCATACGGAATTCAGACATTGTAGTTACCCTATATACCAATTTGCTTTCACCAAGTTTGTTGTAAACGTACAGCTTCACTTCTTTTTGTGAAATGTAACCTTCAATATTTAAGGCAGATTTTGCTGTTTGGAAAGCATCTTCTTCAGAAATAGAAGGAGTTGTGCCAATGGTTTCCACAGCGCTGTCAAAAGTACTGGCGTGATACGTAACCTGATTTTTGTTTGAAACGTGTACGGCAACCGAAGAATCGAAAACCTCTACGCCGTTTACAGTATGTTGGTACCTAAAAGTTTCGCCAGAAGGCCCAGCGTGGCTATATGTAAGGGCAAAACTTTGGTTGGTCTTGCTAATGGGCATATTGGTGTCCATCCAAGATTGGGCGACGGCCTCTTTGCTATTTTGGGCAAAGAAAGCCTGTGAAAAGCACAATAAAA
The DNA here is from genome assembly GCA_963974165.1 of uncultured Aequorivita sp. GTDB lineage: Bacteria > Bacteroidota > Bacteroidia > Flavobacteriales > Flavobacteriaceae > Aequorivita. Next base: position 5,250 of record CAXBDO010000072.1, on the reverse strand, counting down.
GTGCTGTGAGTAAAACTCTTGATTTCATAAAATTTTGTTTAGAAAATGTGAATAGATTCCCAAATGTAATTGTAAAGATTTATAATTCAAAGAGTTTTGAAACAAACTAATTTAGAATCTTGGGAAAATTAAAAGTTCAAATAAAAAAATGGGAAACTACATTGCTGCAATTTCCCACTTTTTAGGTGAAATGATACTATGATCTAAATAACGGAAACCATCAAATTATCTTCCGTTTTTTCAACCTTTGCTATTTTTGAAGCCGTTAAACCTTTAATGGCTTTATCCCACTTTTTATTGCTCAGGCCACTTTGGGTTTTTAGATCTTCCAAGGCAATTGGCGAGGTGGTTTTTAAGATTGCAAATACTGCTTTTTCGTCCTCGCTCATTTCTGGCCTTTTCTTTTCTGGGCGCATTTGCGGGAAGAAAAGTACTTCCTGAATAGAGGCGTTATTGGTTAAAAACATAATCAATCTATCCATTCCAATGCCCATTCCGCTTGTTGGTGGCATTCCGTATTCCAATGCGCGTAGAAAGTCGAAATCTATAAAAGCAGTTGCTTCATCATCGCCTCTATCTGCCAATTTCAATTGTGCCTCAAAACGTTCGCGTTGGTCTATAGGGTCGTTCAATTCGCTATAGGCATTTGCAACTTCCTTGCCGCAAACCATTAATTCAAAACGCTCTGTAAGTTCTGGATTGTCGCGGTGTTCTTTACACAGGGGGCTCATTTCCTTAGGATAGTCTGTAATAAAAGTTGGCTGAATGTAATTGCCTTCGCACTTTTCGCCAAAAATTTCATCAATCAATTTTCCTTTCCCCATAGTTTCGTCTACGGGAATTTTCATATCTAGAGCAGCTTTTCTTATTTCATCCTCCGATTTTCCGGTAATATCGAAACCTGTAAAATTACTAATGGCCTCGGCCATGGTTACCCTTGGGTAAGGCGCCTTAAAATCTATTTCGTATTTCCCAAAAGTAGCCTTTGAAGTACCATTAACCTGAATGGCGCAAAATTCCAGCAGTTGCTCGCAGAAATCCATCATCCAATTGTAGTCTTTATAGGAAACATAAATTTCCATGGCAGTAAACTCTGGGTTGTGGGTACGATCCATCCCTTCGTTTCTGAAGTTTTTTGAGAATTCATATACACCATCAAAACCACCAACAATTAATCTTTTAAGGTATAGTTCGTTCGCAATTCGCATATACAATGGAATATCCAATGAATTGTGGTGGGTAATAAACGGACGGGCGGCAGCACCGCCGGGAATGGGTTGCAAAACCGGAGTTTCCACTTCAAAATACCCGCGCTCGTTAAAGAAGGTACGCATGGCGTTAAAAAGTTTGGTACGCTTAACAAAAATTTCCTTTACGTGGGGGTTCACTACCAAATCTGCATAGCGCTGGCGGTAGCGTTGTTCGGGGTCTGTAAAGGCATCGTGCACTTTTCCATCGGCGTCTACCCTTGGTTGCGGCAATGGCTTTAAAGCCTTGCTCAATAAGGTGAAATTTTTCACCATTACTGTTTTTTCGCCTACTTGGGTTTTAAAAAGTTCGCCTTCAATACCAATAAAATCGCCTATATCCAGCAATTTTTTATATACTTCGTTGTAAAGGGTTTTGTCTTCCCCAGTACAAATTTCATCACGGTTAAAATAAACCTGTATGCGGCCATCTGCATCCTGAAGTTCGGCAAAGGAAGCCTTTCCCTGTATTCTTCTCGACATCAATCTTCCAGCAATAACAACTTTTTTCCCTTCCTCGAAGCTTTCCTTTATCTTCTTTGAAGTTTCACTAACGGGGTAAAGGTCTGCGGGGTAGGGGTTAATGCCCAAGTTTCGCAGTTGTTGTAATTTTTCTCTTCGGATTATTTCCAGTTCAGACAGTTGCATAAAATTTGTTATAAAAATAAGTTTGCAAAGATAGCTAATTGAAATACGAAATGGGAAATACGAGGGGTGAAAAACGAATTACGAAATGTGAAGTGTAGGAATCAAGAATCAAGAATCAAGAGTCAAGAATCAAGAATCAAGAGTCAAGAATCAAGAATCAAGAATCAAGAATCAAGAGGAAAGAGGAAAGAGGAAAGAAGGTATTTGGAATTAATGAAACGGGAAATAACAAATTCCCATATCAAAATTTAAATTGTAGCTTTGTTTACTATGAATATATGGAGAGTTTTATTGTCAATCATTTTTCCGCCCCTAGCCGTAATAGATAAGGGGTGCGGCTCGGTGATAATCGTTTTTATCCTTACAGTGTTGGGGTGGATTCCGGGTGTAATTGCGGCCCTTATAATTCTTAATAATCCTAATAAATAAGCCTATGTTTTTAAGATATGTATTTTTCTTCGTTTTGGTTTTTACGATGGTGGGATGTCAATTTTCGGAAACCCTGGTCCTTAATGCAGACGGCAGTGGCACGATGCGCATTGAGGCAGATTTAAATGAAATGATGGCTTTGGGCGGAAGTGCCGCGCTCGATTCTACTATTGTTAAACTGGATACTGTAATTAATATGAAGCAATTTATGGCTGAAAAAAGGGACAGTATTTCAAAGCTTTCGGCCGAAGATCAAATGAAATTGAAAAAAATTGAGAATTTTAATATGGGGATTAAAATGAATTCCCAGACCTCTGAAATGGTTTATGAAATCTCGGCCAATTTTAAAAACATTGCAGAGGTAAACGATATGTTCAACGGCTTGGAGCAGGCAGCAAATTTAATGCCCGGCAACAAAACCGAAGCCGTTAAAACTACCAAGGAAGAAGGCTCGCAGGAATTAATTGGCGTTAATTATTCGTTTGCCAAGGGGGTGTTTAAGCGTGATGCCTATATAAAGGATAAAAAAATGCATCAGCAACAAGTAGATAGTTTGGAACAGGCCGCCGCATTTATGGAAGGTTCCTATTACACCTTAAAATATACCTTTCCGAAAAAAGTAAAGAACACCTCCAATCCTGCCGCAACTTTTTCGGCAGATAAAAAAACGGTAACCGTACAAACCCCATTTTTTGAGTATTTCCGAAATCCAGATTTGTTGGATTTGCAGGTGGAATTAGAAAAATAAAGGTTTTCGGCAACGTATTTGTATATTGAAGTCTATTAACCACTAAATAAATTCAAATGAAAGCATTGTACTTTTTAATTCCACTTTTTATGGTAAATGCCTGTAAAACGCAGACAGTGCCAACAATTTCATCAGAAAATACAAATATGGAAACAATAGAAAACAGCAATTCAGGCTGTCCGGAAGTGGGAACGTGTAGCGTTGTTCTGCATAAAAACAAAAGCTTGGCTGTAAAGGAAGACGGTACCGGGGCTATGTATCCAGAAATAATTGATGGGCAAAATATAGTGGTGGCTTATACTTATTCAAAAGAAGGGCCGGCGGGAACTGCAGATGGCAATTATTCTGAAACCATCCATTTCGAAATCCCTACAGCAACTACCACATTAAATAAATCGAATACCGCGCTAAACGATGTAAAACTTCTTTATGGAAAACACTGTTTTTGCAAAGGCGAAGCTGGCTATTACGAAATAACCGATGGTAACTTACAGGTATCAAAAAATGCAAGCAGTATTTCTTTCGACCTAAAATTTAATGTTGGTAAAACTTCACAGGTTGTTTCGCATATTAAGGAAACGGTTAAGTTGTAAGTTATCTAGAGTCAAGAGTCAAGAGTCAAGAGTCAAGAGTCAAGAAACAAGAATCAAGAGTCAAGAGTCAAGATTCAAGAGGAAAGAGGAAAGAGGAAAGAGGAAAGAGGAAAGAGGAAAGAGGAAGAGCCAAGAATCAAGAATCAAGAGTCTAGAGGAAAGGGGCGAGTTTTTGAAATGCTTCCTATTTCTAATAAAAAAAGAGAAAAGAACAGGATAGAAATCCTGTCTTTTCTCTTTTTTAATGGAAAGAAGTTAGGGTGAATTAGTTTTTCACAATCTTCTTAGTAGTTACTTTGTTGCCATTTTTTACAACAAGGAAATACATTCCACTTTCAATATAGCTGTACTGCAATTGTTTGGTGAAAATACTTGAAGCAGAAACATCATCAAAAGTATATTGGTTAATTGCTCTTCCTCTTAAATCGTATAGAGAAATTTCAATTTTATCATTTGAAGCTGGCGTGAACGCAAGGTTGAAAGTTCCGTTTGATGGGTTTGGATAAACCGAGAAATTATCGAAAGTAAAGTCTTCAACTCCTACAGTACCATCTACAGTAATAGGTGCATCGTTTAGATCGTAAAAGATGTTGTTTGATGAAATAACCATCAATCTACCTGCAGTAGTATTTATGTTTGGTACGTTTACGGTTGCACTACCATTGTTTGGTACATTCAACGCTACAGATATTGGGTAAGTTTGTCCACCATCGGTAGAGAACCAAATATCTACATTCGGGCTGTTTACAGGAGCTACGTCTGTATTGGCAACATCCCAAGTAATGGTTTCGGTATTACCGATTGTCCAAGTTGTAGCAGTGTTTTGTGAAGTAATTTCAAATGGGCCGGAACCACCGTCGAAAGTCAACAAAACATTGTCGCTTGCAGAGGCAGCACCTCCGGCAACGTTGTCGCGAACAGTATATCTAAAGTTCATAGTTCTTCCTACAGCAGGAACAACTTCCCAAGTAGACTGTGTATTTCCAGCAAGTACAGTTGCAAGAGCTGGCATATATCTGTCTGGTGTAGACATTGGGTCTAAACTTCTAAAAGCTGGACCAACAGTAGATGTGTTTTGTGGTGGCATAGAAGCTACCTGTGGGTTCATTTGTTCCCAGCAGTGAGATAATACATCGCCATCAGGATCTGTTGCTATACCTTTTAAGATAAAAGGAGTAGATTTTGGAAGCGTATAGTCTGGACCAGCATCTGCCGTTGGAGGAAGATTGTTGGTTGGCGTTTGTGCACCACATTGTCCAGAACCTGTACTAATGAAGTTCCAGATTTCTTGAATGCTTATAGCAGTAAAGTAGTCGTCGCTATTGTTTTGTACGTTTGGTGGGCAAATACCTGCGTAACCCATAATAGAAGAAGCACTTCCTGGCTCTACAGCAGTAGATGCATTTCTGTTGTTACCACAAGAGTTGTTGAAAGTGTGGTTTGCACCAAATTGGTGACCCATTTCGTGGGCAACATAATCAATAAAGAAAATATCTCCTCTTGGAGCCGGTAAACCAGTAACACCTCTAGCTTTTTGTCCAGTAACACAAGGTACACGAAGACCTGCAATACCACCACCACCTGT
>CAXBDO010000071.1:0-9267 GCA_963974165.1 uncultured Aequorivita sp. | reverse complement strand
AATTTCTACAAAATTAGTACACTTACAAAAAAAGAAATGATTCCGTATCCGCAGGCAAATCCAAACAACCACGAATAAATATGCAGCCCATCAATCTGGAAAGTAAATTTTCAACTTTCAAAAAGCATTGGCATCCCCATCAAATTGCAGTTGTAGACAATATGCAGGTGCTGTTGGCCAAGTTAAAGGATGAATTTGTTTGGCACAAACATGAGGAAGAGGACGAACTTTTTTTTGTGCAGAAAGGCACCTTGGAAATGCATTTTCGAAATTCGGTTGAAATAGTAAATGAGGGCGAAATTATTGTAGTTCCAAAAGGGGTAGAACATTGCCCAAAAACCCAAAATGGCGAGGAGGTCCACGTTCTTCTTTTTGAAAAATTATCTACCAAACACACAGGTAACGTTTCTTCGGAAAAAACAGTTTCGGAATATCCCAAAATCTAATTTATGAAAATCCTTCACCTAGATAGCAATCATCCCCTTTTGTTGAAAATGCTGCAGGAAGCAGGTTTCTCAAATGAAGAGAATTATAAATCTTCCAAGGCTGAAATTGAGGAAATTATTTCAGGTTACGACGGAATTGTAATCCGTAGCCGATTTAATATCGATAGGCAATTTTTGGATGCCGCAAAAAACTTAAAATTTATAGCACGCGTCGGCGCTGGTCTGGAAAGTATAGATACCGAATACGCCACACAACTCGGCATAAATTTAATAGCCGCACCTGAAGGCAATAGAAACGCTGTGGGCGAACATGCGCTTGGCATGCTTCTTTCGCTATTCAACAACCTAAATAAAGCCGACAACGAGGTTAAAAACGGCCTTTGGAATAGGGAAGCCAACCGTGGCCTTGAACTGGATGGCAAAACTGTTGGTATTATTGGCTATGGCAATATGGGCAAAGCCTTTGCCAAAAAATTGCGCGGATTTGAATGCGAGGTGCTTTGCTATGATATAAAGGAAAATGTGGGCGATGAAAATGCCAAGCAGGTAACTTTGAAAGAACTTCATCAACAAGCCGATGTTTTAAGCCTTCATACACCTTGGACGCCTTTAACAGATAAAATGATAAATGCAGATTTTATTGATGCTTTTGCAAAACCATTCTGGCTAATCAATACGGCCCGTGGGAAAAGCGTAGTAACGGCCCATTTGGTTACGGCCCTTAAAACTGGCAAAATATTGGGGGCGGGATTGGACGTATTGGAGTTTGAAAAACTCTCTTTTGAAACACTTTTCGATTCTGATAATTTACCCAATTCACTTAAAGAGTTATTTGCGATGCACAATGTAATTTTAAGTCCGCATATTGCAGGATGGACCGTAGAAAGTAAAGAGAAATTGGCAACGGTTATTGCAAAAAAAATAATTCAAAATTTTAAAAAATAATAAGATGAATAAAAGAGTAACAGGCATTGGCGGTATTTTTTTTAAGACTAATAATCCAGATAAGACTAAAGAATGGTATAAAAACCACTTAGGACTTAATACAGATAATTATGGCTGCACTTTTTGGTGGCAGGACGAAAACGGCAATAAATGTTCTACCCAATGGAGCCCATTTACTGCAGACACCGAATATTTTTCGCCCAGTAAAAAGGAATTTATGATTAACTATAGGGTTGAAAATTTAGTTGAACTTTTAAGGCTCTTAAAAGAAGAAGGAGTTACCATTGTTGGCGAAATGGAAGAATACGACTACGGAAAATTCGGTTGGATTCTAGATCCTGAAGGAAATAAAATTGAACTTTGGGAACCTGTGGACAGCGCTTTTCTATAATTTTTTATAAATTTATTCTACATTAAAAATCAACTAATTACAATTATGGAAGATCAACAAAACCCTGGTTTCGACAGCACCAAAAGCAGAACGGATAATGCCGATAATTTTGAACAGCAAGCCAGAAAAAGCGCTAATGACTTTAATGAAAGTTGGAACCAAGCAACCCACGGCCAAGAAAACAAAAAAGTGCTGGCCGGTATTTTAGCAATTGTAATTGGTTCTTTGGGAATACATAAATTTATTCTGGGCTATACTCAGGAAGGAATAATTCAGATAATTATAACCATTGTAACCTGCGGAGTTGGTAGCATAATTCCATTAATTGAAGGCATTATTTACCTTACAAAAAGCGACGAAGAATTCTACCAAACCTATCAAATTGGTAAAAGAGGATGGTTTTAAACGATTTTAAAAGCCTTTGAAATTTTTCCAAGGCTTTTATTTTTAAATAGTAATGATAAAATTATGAGCAAATACGGAGCCATACCGGCCTTAAATTATAAAGACGCCAATGCGGCCGTTGCATTTTTAACCAACGCATTCGGCTTTAAAGAGCATTTCGTTTATCGGGATGATAATAATACAGTACATCACGCCGAATTGTCTTTAGGCAATGCCATGGTTATGATAGGTCCGCAACGTTCTGAAAGTGATTTTGGAAAAATGACCGGCACCCCCGCAGAAGCCAATGGTCTAAATACCCAAACCCCCTATTTTATTATTGATGAAATAGATAATCATTACAAGAATGCTGTTATTAATGGTGCCGAAATTGTAATAGATATTAAAGATGAAGACTATGGAGGCCGCGGCTACAGCTGTAAGGACCCTGAAGGGTTTATCTGGAATTTTGGAAGCTACAATCCTTATTCTGAAAAGTAATCTTATTCCTTTTTAAGAACGGCTACAATATGCGGCACGTCTTTCTTTTCGAAGAAGTAAATGGTTTTCACCAAAAATTTGAGAAACCTACTTTTCTGTTTTATTATTTTTTCAGCAATAATTGCAATAACGGCATCCCTATTTTTTAACTCCACTTCCTTATCTGGAGAAATGTGATATTGGTTTGCAAAAAGCCAAGCGCCGTCGCGGGCTATATTGATGCTAAAATTTACCAGTTTATCTTCCCGCCCTTTTCCGAATTTATCCAACAACCCAAATAAGGGCGATACGGAGATTATTTTAGCCTCAACATCAGCAATCATCGAAGCCAAGATTTCATTTATTTTATTGAAGTCGTTTTCAAAATCCATCAATTCGCCATCTTCTCCCACCGTTTCGGCTACCGCAATTCCTAAATCTAAATTTATATGGGCATTGATGCCTAAAAGCAAATGCTGCATAATTAGGAACTTTCCCGTCTGTGCAGCTTCAAACGCATTTTTCCAGCTAGAGGTAAATGGTTTCTTTAAGCCCGAACAATCATAGGCATCTATATACCTATTGGCAAAAAGCACATCCAGCTTTTCCATACGTTCGTTATTTTCGAACTCATTGTTTAAAATACCTTGCTTTATGCGCACGGTAACTTTTCTGTAAAGAATAGGAAAGAACGCCATACGCGAATTGTTGGCGCATTCAGCTTCAATAATATTGTCTAAACGCGCTATAACTTCATTAATGTTTGTTGCGGCCATAGTCGTTCAGATTTTAGAAAGGGTTACTCAGGTTGTATTTCTTCTTTGGAATTTTCGGGAGTGCAATTTTCGTTGTTTTTGTCGGAATATTTCTTTTCCAATTCGGCTTGAAATTCTTCCATCACCGGTTTTACGGTGCTTTCGGGCAAGTCTGCAATTCGAATATACATCAACCCATCAACTGCATTATTGAAAAGTGGATCTACATTGAAAGCTACAACTTTTGCGTTTTGCTTGATGTATTTTTTAATAAGCACCGGCAGCCTTAGGCTTCCCGGTTCTACTTCGTCTATTATTTTATCGAATTTATTGAGGTCGGCCTCGCTTTCATCAAAGATAAAGTCTTTATCGGCATCCTTCAATTTTACTTTATATTCCTTCTTAGGGTTAATGTATTGCGCTACATACGGATCGTAGTAGTTCGATTTCATAAACTCTATCATCAAACTTTTAGAGAATTCTGAAAACTTATTGCTAATGCTCACTCCGCCAATCAAATACCTGTGTTCGGGATAGCGAAGGGTAGTGTGCACAATTCCCTTCCACAGTAAAAATAACGGCATGGGTCTAAGTTGGTATTCCTTTATAATGAAAGCCCTTCCCATTTCAATGGATTTGCTCATCATTTCATACAGTTCCGGCTCAAATCGAAACAGATCCTGTAAATAAAATCCATCAATACCAAAACGTGGAAAAATCTCAGAACCAAGCCCCATACGGTATGCTCCTGCCATTTTCTGTGCCTCATTGTCCCATAAAAACATATGGTGGTAATAACTATCAAATTTATCTAAATCGGTGCTATTGTTAGTGCCTTCGCCAACTTCCCTAAAGGTTATTTCTCGCAACCTTCCAATTTCCTGTAAAATGTAAGGAATGGCATGGGCCTGTGCCAAAAACACTTCGTAATTCTTGCTTATAAGAAGTCGCTTATCGTTATCGCGAAGCATCTCAATTTCGGCTTCCATTGCTTTTAGGGGAATGGGACCGGCAATTTTTTTAGGTGGCTTTGGAAATTTTAAGGTTTTTGGAATATTGTCCAACAATTTTTTCTTCTGAAATGCATTGGAAAGCATATAGGTTTTCTTCCGAAGAAACTCTGTAAAAACAGGCAACGATGGGTGTTCCTTTTGGTCTTCTACCGAAATGGGATTCCCAATCCGCACTTTTATCAAACGCTCTTTTTGGGTCAATAATTCAGAAGGCAATTTCGCGGTACGCAGGGTATCGCTCATTTTGGCCAGACTATAAAATAACTTACTGTTTTTTGCGTGGAAATAGATTGGTACCACTGGCACTTCGGCTTTTTTCACCAATTTCATTGCGGCTTCTTCCCAAGGTTTGTCTACCAAGAGTTTTCCATCGCGATAGGTAGAAACCTCGCCTGCGGGGAATATCCCAAGCGGGTGGCCTTCCCGCAAATGTAAAATGGCACTCTTAAAACCTAAAATACTCGATTTGGCATCCTTTCTATCCTCAAACGGATTTACCGGCATTACAAACGGTTTTAAAGGTTCTATGCGATGCAACAGAAAATTTGCGACTATCTTAAAATCGGGACGGTGTTCCAACAATAATTTCAACAGCAAAATACCATCAATTCCACCTAATGGATGATTTGAAATGGTAATAAAAGCTCCTGTTTTGGGGATGCGGCGAAGATCTTCTTCGGGAATTTCAAATTTTATCTCAAACTCTTCTATCAAGGCATTTATGAATTCCAGATCCTGAAGATGCTTGTTTCGGTCGTAAATTTTGTTGAGGGTTGTAATGTTTAGAACTTTCATTAAAGACCAGCCCATAAAGGTGCCTAAAAAGCCGTATTTATCTACGTTTATTGCTTTAGCAACTTCTTTTGCGTTAACTAATCCCATGAAATTTTTTGGTTGTTAATAATCACCAAATATAAGGAAACCGATTGATACTATTCTTTTATAACCAACTGTACCGTTTCTTTGCTTTCCTGCTTTAAAAGTACATTTTTGTTTTCGGCAAGCGCCTTTACCTCAGTAGGGTTAAAATGGCGAATGGTATAAAGGGTTACATTTTCGTTCCATTTTACGCTAAATTTTTCGCGGAGCCTCGCCAACAAAGGCTCTAGATTATTGTATTTATTGTCTACACAAACCGAAAAACTAATTGCCGAATTCTGAATTAGGTTCACTTTCATTTTAAATTCGTGCAGTAGTTTGAAAACATCTCCAATATTATCTTCCATCATAAATGAAAAATCAAGGGAAGAAAGCGATATCAATACCTGATTGGTTTTTAAAATAAAACTGGAAACCATGGGGTCTAAGGTCACACCTTTCCCAACGCAGGTTCCTGCGCCAACGGGATCGATGAACGATCTTACAAACAATGGAATTTCCTTGCGCTGCAAGGGCTGTAAAGTTTTTGGGTGAATAACCGAAGCGCCATAAAATGCTAGCTCAATTGCTTCACGATATGAAATATGGTTATAAAGTTGCGTGTTTTTAAAAACTCGAGGATCGGCATTTAAAACCCCAGGTACATCTTTCCAAATAGTTACATTTTCCGCATTTAAACAATAGGCAAAAATTGCAGCGGTGTAATCGCTACCTTCCCTGCCCAGGGTGGTGGTAAAATTATTGGTGTGTTCGGCCCCTAAAAATCCTTGGGTAATTGTAATGCCTTTTGGGTTTACTTTTTCTGAAATTCGTTGTTGGGTTTTTTCCCAGTCAATATTAGCATCGCGGTAGTTGGCATCGGTTTTAATGCACTCGCGAACGTCCAACCAAGTATTTTTTACACCTATTTGTGCGAAATATTCAGAGACAATAGTTGATGAAATAATTTCGCCATATGATACTACTTGGTCATAAACAAAGGCGTGATTGTTAGATTTATTGGTTTTCAGGAAAGACCTTAATTTTTTAAGAAGCCTATCTAGTTCTTCAAAAATTGGGTGCGTTTTAATGGGAAATAGTTGGGTGAGAATGTTATAATGAAAATCATAAACAACCGCTAAGCTTGAAGCGGTATCCTTGTCTTCGGAAAAATAATCCTTTACAACCTCTTCTAAGGCATTGGTTATTTTGCCCATAGCCGAAATTACGATTACCAAATCCTTTTCACCGGTTTGGTTTATTACCGATAGTACATTTTTTACGTTTTCCGCATCTCTTGTAGACGCCCCTCCAAATTTGAAAATTTTCATTTACTGTATTCTCTTCTAATGTTTTACATAATTTTTTAATCCTTCCTCATTCATATGCACCACGCGCCAATCTTCCATAATCTTTGCACCACTTCGTTCGTAGAAGCGAATGGCGCCTTTGTTCCAATCCAGCACATCCCACGCTACGCGTTTTAGACCGCGGTCGTTGGCAAATTTCATAACTTCACTATATAGGGCCTCGCCAATTCCTTTACCGCGATGGGTTTCATTTACTATTAAATCTTCAAGGTGTAGGGTTCTTCCTTTCCAGGTAGAAAAACGATAATAAATTAAGGCTGCGCCAACTATTTCTGAAGATTTATTTTTTGCTTCAGAAGAAGAAATTTCAGCTACAAAGCAGGTAAATAAAGGGTTGTCGCCATACCCTTCGCGTTGTAGATCGGCTACACTTATCTCGACTGCCTCAGGTTCATTTTCAAAAATGGCGAGCTCTTTTATAAGCTCCAAAACTTTTGGCATGTCGTCTTTTACGGCTTCCCTGATTTTCATTTGTGTTTAATTATTGATTTTCAGCTTCAATTTAAATTTCCTTTTTCTTTTAGCTTGACAAATATCGGCTCAATTTCTTAAAAATCCCGATATTTGCGGGAAATTAAGGATACCTTCAACTTTATGGCAAAAATAAATCAATCCCTCGGCGAGTTTATCATTGAAAACCAAAGTGAATTTAAATACTCGTCCGGAGAGCTTTCTCGGCTTATCAATTCTATTAGATTGGCGGCAAAGGTTGTAAATCATAAAGTGAATAAAGCTGGCCTTGTAGACATTTTGGGCGCGGCCGGCGACACAAATATTCAGGGGGAAGACCAGCAAAAATTAGATGTTTTTGCAAACGAAGTTTTTATAAATACCCTCACCAATCGTGAAATTGTTTGCGGAATTGCAAGCGAGGAAGAAGACGATTTTATTACCATTAAAGGTAGAAATGAACAAAACGACAATAAATATGTGGTGCTTATTGATCCTTTGGACGGGTCTTCAAATATAGATGTGAATGTTTCGGTTGGTACCATTTTTTCGGTCTACCGAAGAGTAACCCCTTCAGGCACCCCCGTTACTATTGATGATTTTTTACAGCCCGGCATAAACCAAGTTGCAGCTGGCTATATTGTTTATGGCACCTCAACGATGATTGTTTACACTACGGGTCACGGTGTAAACGGATTTACCTTAAATCCCGCAATTGGTACGTATTACCTTTCACATCCCAATATGAGATTTCCGGAAGACGGGAATATATATTCTGTAAATGAAGGGAACTATGTACACTTTCCGCAGGGCGTAAAAGATTATATTAAGTATTGCCAAAAAGAAGAAGATGAGCGTCCTTATACTTCACGCTATATAGGTTCTTTGGTGTCCGATTTCCACAGAAATATGATTAAAGGAGGCATCTATATTTACCCAAATACATCAAAAGATCCAAAGGGAAAGCTTAGACTTTTATATGAATGCAACCCAATGGCAATGATAGCTGAACAGGCGGGAGGCAAGGCCAGCGATGGCTTTAATAGAATTATGGAAATAAAACCAACAACCTTGCACCAAAGAGTTCCTTTTTTCTGCGGAAGTATTAATATGGTAGCAAAGGCCGAAGAATTTATGGCAAACGCCCAGTAGCCGTTAAAAAACACAAGATATTTTAAAATAGAAAAGCTCCCATTTGGGAGCTTTTTTTTATAGTTTTTTCTAACCGTAAGAATTCCCTTTTGGGGGCTTATTTCTTATTCAATAAATATCGGTAGTCCTCAAAATCAAGACCTCCACTGTAAATTTCAATAGATCGCTTTATAAGATGCTGGGCAGTTTCGGCATTATAGCCTAAACCTATTGCATATTTTTCAATCAAAAAGCGCTCATGATCATCAATTTCGTGATCGGCAAAAATCATTTCGAATAAATCGTGGATACGCTCCAAACGTCTTTCCGATTCGTTTGGCGGATTGATTGGGTATTTGCTCGGATTTTTCAAAACCTCGGCATATTCACTTTCATCAATATCCAATTTTCTGGCAAAACGCTTTAATAATTTTTCTTCTTCTGCATTTATTTCCCCATCAACTGAAGCAATATTTGCGATAGACGCAAAGTGCCCTAAATTTCGGGAATGCTCCCCACTTTCGAATAAATCTGTAAATGACATAATTTGGTTTTTATAGTGCAAATATAAAACGATTTGCGAGCAATGCGAAGCAATCTGTTCATGTTTTTACACTTAAGCCATTTAATTGTTGTCCTCCATAAACTTTTCTTAATTGCTGATAAATTATATGTCAAAAGTGTAATTTTATTGTGCTAGTGAAAAGAAATCTATGACCCAACCGCTACTTGTATTTAACGATAAAGGCATTTTTTGCGAAAAAGCAAACGTATATATAGATGCGTGGCGGCCCGTAGATAAATGCATTGTTACGCATGGCCATGCAGACCATAGCCGTTGGGGGCACAAACAATATATTACGCACACTAACAATGTTCCAGTAATCAAGCATCGATTGGGAGATATTTCCGTTACAGGAAAAGCCTGGAATGAAACCTTTACAATTAATGGGGTGAAATTTTCGCTGCATCCCGCTGGGCATATTATTGCCTCCTCCCAGGTTCGAGTTGAATATAAAGGGGAAGTTTGGGTTTTTACTGGCG
>CAXBDO010000070.1:0-9293 GCA_963974165.1 uncultured Aequorivita sp. | reverse complement strand
ATCTTTAAAATAGATACCTATCAGGTTTATAATGTTTTGGGAACCCTTGTTTCTGAAGGAAAAGGCTCCGGGAATATTACTTTAATGGATATGAGTAGGCTAAATAGCGGCCTCTATTTTGTGAAGGTAACATCAAAAAATATGCAGACTACCCTAAAAATTGCCAAGAAATAAATCTAAGAAGGTGTTATTTTAATTGCGGACATGGGGTGAGCTTTCCAATTCCACTTCGGTAATAAAATAGTTGGTATCTCCCCAAATTGCGAAACTGGCAAAGCGTTCTATGTATGTAACTTTTACATAATTGCCTTGATATTCCTTTAGTTTGGCAATAACGTCTGCATCCTTATCCAATACCGAAAAGCTGAATATCTGTGCCCCGCTTATACCTTGGCTAATTTCGCCTTCCCAGGTTTTAATTATTACCCCTCTATGGCTAAATTTAATAAGCTCGCCTGCACGGGTGCCTTCACTATAGGGTACAAAATATACGAAGGCAAAATAGAGTAGATACAGCGCCATAAGACTGCCGAGAATAATAAAGAGTATTTTTTTCATAAATTGCAATCTTGATGGATTGTAAATTTAGTTAAATCTTTTTGTTGTGAGCGTTCTATTTTCGTTGTTATGTTGCCTATTATTTTGCCTAAGTGCGATTTCCCAAAATTTTTATAGCGATTTTGAGGATGGTACTTTGCAGGGTTGGACCAATACCAATGGCTCCACAGACTTTCTTACAGTTATACCCAATGGCACTTCGGGTGGTTACCATCTCCAAAAAAATGTGGATGGCTCTAATAGCCCACTCGGAGAAATGGCGATTAAAAATACTGAAAATTGGGTTGGTAATTATTTCTATTCTCCCACTGGTTCCGGAGATCAGGATATGAAAAGCGTAGATGAAATTATCTTAAGAAATTCCAATAGCTTCAACTTAAATTTAAGGTTTGCTTACAAAGGTTCCAATGGGTATATGGTGGTTACAACAGACCCAATTGTAGTACCAGCACAGTCAGATTGGGCAGTCTATACAAGTGAGCATTATATTGATTTTCCAGTAATCCATAATCTCACCATCCTTAATGATACGGGCGGATTGCCCTATGCTGAAGTGTTCAATAATGTTCACGAAATGTTTGAGGATGTAGTTGAATTCCGAATTCTCCACAATAATGAAATTGCATTCGATGGCAGCATTGAAACCGGCACTTTAGAGATAGATGATATATACTTTTACGAGTTGCTATCGGTAGAAGATCCTTCTATCGATTCTATAAAATTATTTCCAAATCCGGTGAAGGATATGCTTTCAATTTCTACAAAAAATGATATCCTTAAAGAAATAGAAATTTTTAATGTGTTGGGTGAAAAGGTTTTTTATTCGAAATTATCTTCGAAAACGACCAAATTGGATCTTTCCATTTTAAAAAGTGGAGTTTACTTCGCCACAATTAAAACGGAAAGAAGCAACATTACCAAAAAGATTATTAAAATATAATTTTCTTCCTCTTGCTTAATTATAGGAAATTATAGCCAGCAACAATTGAAAATGAATTGTACGCCGAACTAATATTTTCATAATTGGTTAGCTGGCGCGAACTGTGGTACCTTGCCTGAATGGTGTACTTATTGTTATATCTAAATCCAACACCAAAAGCTAGGGCAGCATCGGCATCAACTTCAAGTTCGTAGCTCATTTCTTCACTGGAAGTTATTTTTGAATCTAATATTGAAGCATCCATAAGTATAGCCACATCTACAAAAAATGCAGCATCCTTGTTTAAAAACATATAATGGCGCACCCCTAATGGCATCTCAATAGAGTTGTAATTCGCTGTTACCAGAGTAGATCTTTGAAAGGTCATCATATCTACATATATAACTTCCTCTTCTGCTTTATAATTTCGGTAAGTGGGCTCAATAAAAACCGACCATTTCCCATTGTTGAATGGTGCTACATATTCGGCTTCAAGACCAATTCTAATACCTGTGTTACCATCAAATTCTACTTTCGCGTCGCCTCTTCTTTGAAGGGAAAATGAGCTGAAGGTAACGCCAGGACGCAAACTTAAATTGAATTGGGCCTTGTTGGCGTTTTTGTTAAAAACCACAGATTCAGAATTTTCGCAGTCATTGTATTTGATGAAAAAGTTTACCAACGCATTGGTTTTATATTGCAAATCGGCATAGGTTTTTTCCTTTAATTCATCACAAACCAAATCAGTTGCAAGTTGTTGCTTATAACGTTCGTTATTGCCCATTTTTGTTCGGGTAACAAGGTATCTCTTAAAAATTAGTTGTTCTATTTCACCGCCATCTTTGCTATAAAAATAGCGGGGGGTATTGTTTTTTAAGGTATAATAAAGCGAAGCCTTTCCATCTACTAAAGTTTTTAGGAAAATGGTTTCCTCTTTCATCTCCGGCTTACGCTCGTAGGTTAGGTTATCTACAACATCTGAAGATTGATCTATTGTAACGGTGGCCTTAACATATTTAAAAGATTGATCGGCACCAAATTCCATTACATTGTCTAAACTTCCAATATTTGTTTCCCCATTTTCATCCATTTTGTAAATAAATGTTGCGGGACTTCCCTTCCAATCTTCATTTTTAATCAAACAGTCTACCTTTGTTCCATTGGTTTTGATAAGGTAACCGTGAACAAAATTTGTTTGGGAAAAAACATTAATAGTTGAGAATAAAATAGTTGCGAAGAGTAATCTTAATTTCATAAAAAGGGGTTTTCAAAATTTTTTAGGATTTCAAAATATGAATAAATAGTGGAGTGAATTGTGTTTATTCAATTTTATTTTCATCAGTATCCTTCAACAAATTTTGGTCGATTTTTTTGCTTGTAATCGCGCCTAATTTTCGAAGGTTTTCAACCCTTTTCACAAGATTTCCTTTTCCTTCAAGTTTTATCAAAGCATTGTCAAAAGAACCTTGTACCGTACCTAGTTGTCTTTTAATTTTATTTAATTCATCCAATAAGCTAACGAACGAATCGTACAACCTGCCCGCCTCTGTGGCAATTTCCAGAGTATTTTTCTTCTGATTGTCGTTTTCCCAAAGATTTTCAACCAACCGCAGTGCCGCCAATAGGGTAGAGGGCGTTACTATCATTACTTTTCTCTTAAAAGCTTCCTGATACAGGTTTTTGTGATGGGCTACTGCAATTGCAAATGCAGGTTCTATAGGTACGAACATAAAAATAGTATCGGGGCTTTGATTAACGGCGTGATAATATTTCTTTTCGCTTAAAGTTAGAATATGCCTTTTTATGGAATCTATATGTTTTTTTAGATACAAACTTTTAAGGTTTTCCTCGTCTTCAGAAACATATCTTTCAAAATCGGTTAACGATACTTTGCTATCAATAATCATTTTTTTGCCATCGGGCAAATGGATAATTACATCGGTTTGCAACTTGCCGCCATCTGGATTGTCATGGCTGTCCTGAATAGTATATTCTCGTCCTTTTTCCAGACCAGATTCCTCTAAAACCCGCGATAAAATCATTTCGCCCCAGTTTCCCTGAATTTTTGAGTCGCCTTTTAAAGCCTTCGTAAGATTATCGGCCTCTTGGCTAATCTTTATATTTTGCTCATTTAAAAATTGAAGTTGCTTGCCCAGCTCGGCGTGGGTGCGTATAAAATCTGTGTTGTTTTGGCCTACCTTTTCCTCAAACTCCTTAATCTTTTGATTTAGGGGTTTTAATATACTTTCAATGTTCTTTTTATTTGAATCGGTAAAAACCTCGGTTTTATCCAACAGGATTTTGTTGGCTATATTTTCAAACTTATCCTTAAAATCCTTTTCAAAATTTTGAAAACGCACTTTCTCTTTTTCAAGCTCTGAATACAGCGAATCGTATTCTGCGCTTTGTCTGGAAAGCTGCATGTTTAAAAGTTCCTTTTCTTTTTGTAGCGATTCTTTTTCTGAAGCTAAAAATTCTAATCGGTCGTTCAATCTTTCTTCCTGGAATTTCGAATTTTGAAGCCGTTCTTCCAGCTTACTGGTTTCAGTTTTATGTTTAAGTCGGGCAAAAAGATTGCCAATAAAGGCACCAATTAAAAGGCAAACTGCTGCAAGCAGGAGAAATAGAAAAGCTTCGTTCAAAATGTGGCGTGTTGGACGGTTAGAATATTAGATTTTTGAAATGTTGGATTATTGCGTTTTGAAGGGGAACTATAAATGTAGTAAAATATATAATTTTCAAGAGCTTGTTAAAGCACCATCTAATTTTTTATTACAAACCTTCCTGTTTTCCCATCAAAATCAATGGTTTCAGTAGGGAAGAGGGCGTTGAATCTGCCGTCTTCAATCAACTTGCAGGGCTCGTTATAGAAACTTTCATTTTTCGCCATTACCAGCATTTTATCGGTAAGCTGTATAGCCAAATCTATTTCGTGGGTGGAAAAGAGAATCGTTTTTTGTGTTTCCGAAGCTAATTTTTTCAACAGCTTTAAAACATATGCCCGATGGTAAATATCTAGATGCGTGGTGGGTTCATCTAAAATAATAATAGGTGTATCCTGCGTCAAAGCACGGGCAATGGCAACCCTTTGCATTTGGCCATCGCTCAATTCATAACATTTTCGGTGGGCCAGGGTTGTGGTTTCTGTTGCCTCTAGTGCAAAATTGATAGCTTTTTTGTCTACTTCGGAAAGGGAGCCGAGCCAATTGGTGTAAGGTTGTCTTCCCAAGGAAACCATTTCTAAAACACTTAGGTTTTTTGATGCCGGGGCTTCAGTTGAAACAACGCTTAATTGGGTTGCTAATTGAAAAGAGGTGTATTCATTTAAATTTTTTCCATTCAAGTAGATACTGCCTTTTAAGACACTTTGCATTCCTGATAAGCTCCGAAGTAAGGTAGATTTTCCAATTCCGTTTGCGCCCACCAAGCCGACTAACTCTCCTTTCAAAATCGAAAAATTAATGGCTTCCGCAATTACCGAATCGCCACCTTTTGATGAATACCCCACCGCAAGATTGCGCGCTTCTAAAATGATATTTTTTTCCTCTGAAACCATTAAAAGAATAGTTTGCGTTTGCGTACCAACAACCAAATTACTACTGGTGCGCCTATTAACGAAGTAATTGCATTTATTGGCAAGGTAAATTCACTGAATGGCAATTGGGCCACCGTATCGCAAATTAGCATTAATAAACTGCCGCACAAAAGCACTGCGGGCAATAAAACTAAATGGTTGGAGGTTTTATAAAATTGTCTTACCAAATGCGGCACTGCCAAACCAACAAAGGCAATGGGCCCTACAAAAGCCGTAATGCTTCCCGCCAAAATACTTGTGGCCAATATTATTATAAAGGTGGTTCTTTTAATGTGTAGCCCCATACTTTTCGCATAGTTTTCCCCTAAAAGTAGACCGTTTAAAGATTTACTGCTGAAAACACTCAATAAAATACCTGCTAAAAAGCAAAGGCTTAAAATTAAAACGCCTTGCCATGATTGGTTTCCTAAGCTGCCGAACGACCAGAAAATGTATTGTTGAAGCTGTTCTGCATTACTGAAATAAGATAGTACCGACACTACTGCGGTAGTAACGCTGCCAAACATTAGCCCGATTATTAAAATAGCCATTGTATCCTTTATTCTAAAAGTAACGGCTAAAACCGCTAATAGCACCAAAAAACTTCCCAATGCAGAGGCTATAACCAAACTCCACTGGCTCAATAGTAATGTGCCGAAAAATCCGCCAAAAGCGCTCGCGCCCAAAATTAAAATTGCCACGCCCAGACTTGCCCCGCTACTAAGACCCAGAACAAATGGCCCCGCTAACGGATTGCGAAACAAGGTTTGCATCAATAATCCGGAAATTGCAAGTCCGCCACCTGCGAGCATAGCTGTAATGGCTTTTGGTAGGCGGTAATCCATAATTATATAGCGCCAAGTTTCTTTTGAAGCGCCGTTCCCCAGAAAAATTGAGACTATTTCATCAATAGGAATGGAAACCGATCCAATGCTTAAATTCACCAAAAAGGCAACAATCAGTCCTATAAATAGTACCAAAAATTGAAGCCGATATGTTTGTGAAATCTGCATTAATTCAATTTATCAAAAAAGTAAAGTTGGTGTTCCGGAAATAAACTGGGATGAAGGATTTTAATTAAATCCTTTAAAACTAAATCTGGTCTGTTGGGCGCCAATTCAAAATAGATCACCCCACCGGTTTCCCCTTTTTTCAAACTATACGAATATACGTCTGCAGTTTTAAAAGCCTTAAACTGCGTATATGCTTCACTGGCATTTTTTATCTCGTCTAAAGTTGTAAACTGCCCCGGCCCAATCCAAATATCGGCATTATGTCCTTTTTCCAGAACAGATTCCAAATTTAAGGCAAGGCTACCCGTACCCGCGGAATTTTTCCACAGATAATTGCCATTGGCATCGTTTATAAACTGTGCGCCCCAGCTATCGCCTTGCGGCATATACCAAACATCTTTATACATTGCGCCACTAATTACAGTGGGAGTATCTTTTGCTTCGGACGCAATTTTTTTAGCCGAAAGATATTCGGTTTCTATATTTTTGAAAATACTGTCTGCCTTTTGCTCTTTATTGAAAAGAACGCCGAAAAATTTAATCCATTCCGCTTTTCCCAGAGGGGAAGTTTCGGTCCAATCTGAATTATAAAGTACGGAAATTCCGCTATTTTCTATTGTTTTGAAGGTTGAATTATTGCCATCTATGCCGAAACCAATTACAAGATCGGGTTCCAATTCTATCAAAATTTCGGTATTAATGTCTTCATTTTTGCCCAGTTCCTTTATTTTGGAGGCAGAAATTAATTGTCGCGTTTTTTCTGAAGAAATATAATTCAAGTTGGGGAATCCCACCAATTTCTCAAGTTCGCCCAACATTTCTAAGGAAGGGATATGGGTGGTAGATGTAACCACAATTCTATTTACTGGTACATTTACCACGGCATCAAAGTTTTCGGGATTGGGGAGTTTTCCGTTTTTTTCAACCAAGGCATATTTAAAGGTACGGTCTGTTCCCGGCCACGGATTTTTAATTGTAATTACTTTATAGCCTTTATATTCGTTAATGTCAAAACCAGTGGCGTATTGGATTTCAGATTTTTTATTAAAAGATTCTGCTATATCTTTTTGCCATTTTTCGCTGCTATTTTTGTCTTTGCAAGCGGAAAGAAGGACAATTAAACAGAAAAGGAAAACAATTTTTTGCATCCCCAAAAATAGTAGTTTTGTTTGGGGTTACTAATTTTTAAAGTCTATTTTTGCATTGAATTTTGGTAAGCAGTTTTCCATACAGGAAAACGCTTTTAAAAGGGAATTCGGTTAAAAACCGAAGCTGTTCCCGCAACTGTAAGTCGTCCCGAACTATTATCGGGCGTGCATTCTTCATAAACCACTGTTCGCTTCGGCGTATGGGAAGGTAGCACAAAAGACAAGCCAGGAGACCTGCCAGGTTCATAATTTAAAAATATCAAACTTTCGGGATAAAGGTTGAATTATGAAACTACTTGCTATTCATATTATTTTGGGTTTTTTATTGTGCACCATTACTGGCCATGCGCAATTGGACAGCATTCAGCAGTTACCGGAAGTTATGCTTACCGATGCTAAACTCATCCATTTTTCCAAAGGGTTTAAACTTGAAAAACTCAACGATTCTATTGTTGAAAGAAACGCAACTTCACTAACCGAAACCCTTCGTTACAATACTTCAATTTATTTTAAAGAAAATGGTTTTGGAATGGTTTCTTCGCCCTCTTTCCGAGGAACAAATGCAGCCCAAACCGCTGTTGTCTGGAACGGGATAAATATAAATTCGGTCTTTACCGGACAAACAGATTTCAATACAATTTCGCCTTCAAATTATAATGAGATTGCAATTAGAAGCGGCGGCGGTGGCGTGCAATATGGTAGTGGCGCCGTTGGTGGAAGCATTCATTTCGTGGGTAAGAATCAAAAAAACCACCACGGACAGTTTCTGCGGTATGCCACCCATATTAATGCCGCAAGAAAATTAAAAAATGGGGTTGCCACATGGAATTCGGAATACATCTACAACGACCGCAATTTTTCGGGCAGTTTAAATACGGTGGGCAAGGATGGCTATAAAGACATTGCAACCAGAAATCTCTGGCAATTGCAACAAGAAATCGGTTTCTTCACCACCAAGGCCAGTGTAGCGCACCTTTTTGAGCAATATCGCTATTATCCCAACAGCGAGAAACCATTTTATGATGGCGGAAAGGCAAATACATTTATAGGTGCATTACAGTCTGAGATTTTTCTTCGGAAAAAAATTCGACTTAACGCAAAGGTGGAATACACTGCCATTAATGCAACGGGCGATAATGTTGGCGATAATTCAAGAAATACTTTGGCGACTGTTTTATTGCTTAACCATAAAATTTCAAAAGATTTTAGCTACGGTTTGAATTTTAGAAAGGAATTTTTAAATGATTTCGAAAACCCATTCTTATTCTCAGCCGATGCCAAATGGCGACTTTCACAAAAATATGCGCTTCGTTTAAATAGTTCAAAAAATTATCGAATTCCAACATTTAATGACTTGTATTGGTTTGCGGGTGGCAACGTTAACCTGCAACCCGAAACTTCCTATCAGTTTGAGTTGGGCCAAGAATTTTCTGTTGGAAAGTTGAAAGTAGATCTGGCGGCTTTTTATATTTCTTCCGAAGATTTAATAAAATGGGTTCCCGCCAGCGGCAATATTTGGGAACCAATAAATATTGATGAAACAAGAAATGTTGGGCTGGAAGCCTCTGTTGGTTACTTTGTAAAAATCAACAAACTGCATTCATTAGATTTTAGCGCCAATTATTCCTACACCCAGGCCGAGGATTTAAAGAATGAAATGCAATTAATATATGTGCCCTACCATAAAGCAAGCGGTACGGTACAATATGGATATAAAAATTTAACGGGCTACGTGCAGGGTTTGTTTAATGGTGAAACATTTACAACTACCGATAATAGTGAAATCCTAGACGGTTTTTCTGTATTTAATCTTGGGATGGAAATTCTACTTCCCAATAACCGCAAAACTACGGTAGGGACAAGGGTAAAAAATGTATTTAATACCTATTATGAAAATGTGGTTTTTCGGCCAATGCCTTCCCGCAATTTTGAACTATTTCTAAACTTTAATATATAACCAAAATGAAAATCATGAAAAAACTATTGTTTCTTTCTCTATCAACCTTATTCTTAATTTCCTGTAGTAGTGATGATAATACTCCTTCGGAAAATATTCCCGAAGCTTTTGAAAAAGGCATACT
>CAXBDO010000069.1:0-9296 GCA_963974165.1 uncultured Aequorivita sp. | reverse complement strand
CGGGGGAGGGTTAGTTGGCGGAGGAACTTCTTCTGACGCCTGAACAACCAATATCAGGATAGCATAAATAAATGAAAACATGGTTAAGTTTAAACGATTTGGGATCGTTATTAAGCGCCAAAAATAATGAATTTATTTTATTTCCATACAATAATGGATTATGATATCTACAATAACTCATTAAAACTCTGAAAATTGCGCAGAAATTTTGTTTTATTGGAATTAGTTCTGCACTATTTTAACAATTAGCACAAAACTTTGATAATGTGAACACTTATTTCCGGAAACAAGCAGACGGCTTGCTATTATCTAAAAAATCTCGGAAATATTGGATGGAATAATATAAAAAAGTGGTCCCACATGGGCTCGAACCATGGACCCCCTGATTATGAGTCAGGTGCTCTAACCAGCTGAGCTATGGGACCTTTAAATTTTCAGAATGTCAACTTATCCGCTTAAACTTACGCTATACGTAAGCAGTAGTGTGTGCGTTTAAGGTTTGCAAATGTAAAACACTTTCCAAATAGAACAAAACTATTTTTGCTTATTCTCAATTTCTTGGCAAAGCTCTACCAAAACACCATTTGCAGATTTAGGATGAACAAAGGCAACGAGCTTGTTATCTGCCCCTTTTTTGGGCTCTTCATTAAGCAAAACAAACCCTTCCTTCTTTAAGCGCGCCATCTCTGCTTTAATATCATGCACCGCAAATGCAATGTGATGAATCCCTTCGCCCCTCTTTTCAATAAATTTTGCAATAGCACTATCAGGATTGGTAGCTTCAAGAAGTTCGATTTTACTTTCCCCACTTCGAAAAAAAGAAGTTTCAACGCCCTCGCTTTCTACTTTTTCACTTTTATAGGGCGCACTTCCCAACAAGGTCTCATAAATTTTATTTGCTGCTTGAATATCTTTTACCGCAATACCTATATGCTCTATTTTTTCCATAAACATGTCCGCCAAAGCGGGTATCTTTTAATCAATAGTTTAAATTTTTTTCAAAAATACAAACTTAATTCTATTGAATTTCAACAAGCTTGAGGCTTCATTAACATTCCTTACGGTTTTATGTTCTATTTTTGCACTATGGAAGAAAGTAATAGACAAAAGAAAATTGCGAGCGTTTTGCAGAACGACCTCGCCAACGTGCTTCAAAATATGCTTCGCGAAGCAGGACAAACAGGTATAATAATCTCAGTAAGCAAAGTGACGGTAACCACAGATCTTTCCATTTCGAAAGTTTATGTTAGTGTTTTTCCGGCAGATAAGGCAAAGGCAATTGTAGTGGAGCTGAATAAACTAAAGCCAAACATTAAACACCAAATAGCGCAACTCACCAAAAACCAACTGCGCAAAATGCCAGATCTTTCCTTTTATAATGACGATTCCTTAGAATATATTGAAAAGATAGACAAGGCCGTAAAAGGTGAGGACAACCCTTTGAAAAACCCAGATTTGTTGCCCACCAGAAAAAAATCATAGCTTGAATTTTTCGCTCTACATTGCCAAACGTTATTTATTTTCAAAAAGCAGCAACAATGCCATCAATATTATTACGGGCATAGCGGCAGCGGGCGTGGTAGTGGGCGCGATGTCTTTATTTATTGTTCTTTCGGGCTTTTCAGGCTTAAAAGATTTTAGCCTTCAGTTTACAAATGTTTTTGACAGCGATCTTAAAATCCTTCCCGAAAGTGGTAAAACGCTTACGTTTTCAGAAGCACAAAGAAATCAGTTAAAGAATATTGAAGGCATTGAAAATTTTTCTGAAATAATTGAAGAACGCATTTTTCTTCATTATAAAGGAAAAAACCATATTGCATATATTAAGGGCGTTGATTCACTCTACGCAAATGTTACCCAATTAGACAGCATTTTATATTATGGCGAATGGTTGGTGCCCCAACAAAATGAAGTAGTTGTTGGGCTATCAACAATTGCAAAACTTTCATTGGGCGTGCGCGATTATGGCGAACCGTTGGAAATCTATGTGCCAAAACCAGGAACGGGGCAACTGAATGCGCTAGATCCCTCCGCCGCTTTTAACAAAGCGCGTGTTGTGGCCTCGGGTGTATATCAAGTTAATGAAGATTTGGATGCCAAATATGTTTTTACAGATCTTGAATTTGCTCGAAATTTATTGTCATTAGACAGTTCAAAGATTTCTTCTATTGAAATGAAACTGTTACCAACAGCGTCTGAAGAAAATGTGCGCACCGAAATTGAGAAAATTTTTTCGGAAGAAATTTTACTTAAGAATAGAATTCAGCAAAACGACGCCCTCTACAAAATGCTCAATACCGAGAATATAGCCGTTTATTTAATCTTCACTCTGGTATTGATTATTGCACTTTTCAATGTAATTGGTTCCATTATAATGATGGTTTTAGACAAGCGAAAAAACATAAAAACACTCTATAATTTGGGCGCATCCTTGCCCGAAATACGGCGTATCTTTTTCTTACAAGGAACATTAATGACCGTACTTGGTGGGCTGTTAGGAATTTTCTTGGGAATTCTTGCTGTTCTTGCCCAATTAAAGTTTGAGTTTGTGGCCATAACAAGCACCTTACCTTATCCTGTAAAAATGGATTTTTTAAATGTTGCGATTGTTTTCATAACAATTACTGTTCTAGGAATTATCGCGTCAAAAATTGCGTCTAGCAGAGTTAGGGAGAAACTTTTAGTTTAAGTCTACATCATATTTTACACAACAAAGGGCGCAAAGAATTAGAGGCCTTTGAAAATTTTGGGAGAAGCTAGTGTCTTTTGGGGTGGAGTTTAAGCAAACTCGTAATCGCCAAAAACTTCCATCACCTCATCAAACGCTTCAAATACTGAGGCAGAATCATCGCTGGTTACCATCTTCATTCGGTATTCCTTAAAGTTTGGAATTCCTTTAAAATAATTTGTATAATGACGACGGGTTTCAAAAACACCCAAGGTTTCGCCCTTCCAATCTATCGCCATTTCTAAATGACGTTTGGCTGCGTAAACACGCTCAGCCATTGTTGGTGGCGCTAAATGTTTGCCAGTTTTAAAAAAGTGCTTTACCTCTTTAAAAAACCACGGATACCCAATACTTGCACGGCCAATCATTGCGCCGTCCAAACCGTATTTATCGCGCATTTCCATCGCTTTTTCAGGCGTATCTACATCGCCGTTTCCAAAGATAGGTATGTGCATTCGTGGGTTGTTTTTTACATCGGCAATGGGTTTCCAGTCGGCATCTCCTTTATACATCTGTGCTCGTGTGCGACCGTGAATTGACAAAGCTTGGCAACCTACATCCTGCAGACGCTCGGCAACCTCAACAATTTTTATGGAGTCGTGGTCCCAACCCAAACGGGTTTTTACGGTTATAGGCAATTTCGTATGCTTTACCATAGCCGCGGTAAGGCTAACCATTAAATCTATGTCTTTCAAAATACCTGCACCAGCGCCTTTTGAAACTACTTTTTTCACTGGACAACCAAAATTAATATCGATCATATCTGGGCCGCTGGCTTCAACTATTTCAACACTTTGGAGCATGGAGTCCAGAACTGCGCCAAAAATTTGAATGCCTACGGGGCGTTCCTTTTCATATATATCCAGCTTCATTACACTTTTTGCGGCATCGCGAATAAGACCTTCCGAAGAGATAAATTCAGTAAATACCACATCTGCGCCCTGCTCTTTACAGAGTGCGCGGAATGGTGGATCGCTCACGTCTTCCATGGGTGCAAGCAACAATGGAAAATCTGGCAGTTGTATGTTTCCTATTTTTGGCAAATTCTTTGTTTTGGAACTGCAAAAGTAGTAAATACTCAGTTAATTAAATGTGAATGTAAAAACTGATGAAGTTTAAAGCCTATCTCCCTCTTGAGATTCTATGGTTTTATTGTTATCGCGAAGTCGCGCATTTCCGAAATTATATTTAAAGCCTACACGAAAAAGTCTACTTTCCTGTTTGGCGAAAAATCGATTGTCCTGATTGTAGTATTTTGCCACAGAGGCTACATTGTTTAATGTATCAAAAACATCATCAACCCCAACGGTTAAACTGGCACGCTTGCCCCATAGTTCCTTTCTGAAGGAAATATTTACAAAACTCTGATTTTTGAAATAGCGGTTCCCGAATACTAAATTTGAGATATAAAGCGCTGTAAGATCTGCCGTGAAAGTGCGATCTTTTGACAGTGTTAACTGGTTATAGGTTTGGATATATTGTCCATAGGTATCATTAAAAGCCGATTCCTGTGAACTTTCCAATGCGTAGAATTTATTCGATAAATAAAAGGAAGAAGTGGATAAATGAAAATACCACCACGGGGTTAACGAGCTAAAGTAACCAATATCAAAACTGTACTGGTATTCTTCAATTAAGTTTGCGTACTCACTTCGAAGTGTACTGTTTTCATTATTTTGAAAAGAAAGATTGCCCAATCCGTTCTGTACATTTTCATAATACAGATCAAAAGAAAGTTTGCTTTTATGCACATAACTCAAGGTAATTTTATCGCCAATAGATGGCACAAGGTGCGGATTTCCACCAATAAAATTGTTTTCGGTAATAAAATATTTAAAGGGGTTTAAACTTTCATATCTCGGTCTATGGATACTTCGGTTGTATGCAATTCCCACCGTATTGTTTTCATTCAATGTATAATTAATGGCTGCAGTAGGGAAAAAATCAACATACTCTTGATTATTCACCTTCCCAATGCTATTCGATATAGCATCAATATTCGTAAGCTCTCCCCTAAGACCTGTGGAGAGGCTCCACTTTTCCCAGCTTTTTTCGAAATTTATAAATCCCGCCAAAATAATTTCCTTATAGTTGAAGTCGTCAGAAAGGGCTACATTAAAGGAGTCTATATTATTTTCGGTATTAAAGAAATCTAATTTACTGTGGGTATCGATAAAACTAATTTTTACACCTGTTTGAAATGTACCTTCCCAGAGATTTTCAGTTATATCGGTCTGGGCCGTGAAAATATTGCTCTTTTGGGCCGAGTTCGTAAAAAAGCTATTATTCCTTAAAAAATCATTGTTTGGCAAATAGTAATCGGTAATTACCCGCTGATCTTGGTTATGGTTATAATAAATATAATTGGCAGCGGCAGTAAGAGTGGCGCCTTCCGCATAATGCCTTTCATATTCTAGGGCAAAGGAAAGATTGTCTTTTAAATATTTTACATTACTCAATGTAGTATTTGTAGAATCTAACTGCATTTGTTGATTATAGCTGGAGGCGAATCCATTATTGTTATAAGTATTCTTAGGAGCTATAGATATATTTGAAGTTAAGCTTAAAGTGTTTCTTTCATCGAGGGTAAAGTCCAAGACCATATTTCCGCTATGGTTATCAGCATTTGTGGTGCGGTTAAAATTGGTTTCCCAAATTGATTTTGTTGAAATCTCATCTGGCTGAAAATACCGAATAAAGTTTTCGTCTTCCTTATATGCTTTTTTAGTATTGTAGCTATAGCTGGCGTATAGATTTAGCCATTGGTTTTTATAAAAGTGCGAAGTTCCAAAATTGTATTTGGGATAAATTCCTTGGGTATACGTGCTGTTTACCGAACCTTTGTAACCAATTGAAATAGCTTTGGAAGTAATAATATTTAAAGCCGTGCCCGCATCTGCATCATATTTGGCTGATGGATTGGAAATTACCTCAATAGATTTAATATTAACGGCATCAACATTTTCCAACAAGGAATTAACTTCGGCCGTAGATAGATAAACCCGTTTTCCGTTAATATATATTATAGGGGTTGAAAATTTAACTTGAATACTTTCCCCAACTACAACTACACCTGGGGTTTTTTTCAAGAGATCCATGGTGGTGCCAACGGAAAGAGAAGAGTTCTCTACATGGAAAACCAATTTACCCGTGGTTTTTTCTATAGTAGGCAATTTTGCGACTACTACGGTTTCATCCAACATTTGTTGGCTTTCAATTAGGGTAATTTTCCCCAAATTTAAATTTGATTCAAGCTGAATATTTTGCTGATGGTCCTCAAACCCAATATAGCTAAAAACCAGATTATAATTTCCAGCCGGCAAGCCTTTTATAGTGAAAGCTCCCTGCGCATCGGTAGTGGCGCCTTTTAAAAGATCTTCTGAAGCAATAGCGTAAACAAGCACATTAACGTAGGAAAGTGGTGTTTTTTCAGCATCTAATACCTCCCCAGAAACCGTAAAGTTCTGTGCCATCAAAACTGCTTGCTGAAGGCAGCATAATAATATTAATAATCTTCTCATAACATAAGCAGATATCTGGGGCGACACCCTTTTAAAATATACTTTGTGGGGAGATAATAAAGCGTTTCTGCTTAAACAAAGCCGAAACCTTACAAATATGTTAAAAATTTAGGAATTAAAAACAACTAAGTGTCAATTATTTTAAGTGGTGAAATGAGAATATATATAATCACTCTTTTAATCTATATTTGCACCTTATAGCACGAGAAGGAAAATTTTTATGAAGAACATTCGCAATTTTTGTATTATTGCCCATATTGACCACGGAAAAAGTACACTGGCAGACAGACTCCTGGATGCCACCGGAACTGTAACCGATCGCGAAAAACAAGCCCAGTTACTGGATAGTATGGACTTGGAACGCGAACGCGGTATTACAATAAAAAGCCATGCAATACAGATGGAGTATGTGTACAAAGGCGAAACGTATATTATGAATTTAATAGACACGCCCGGCCATGTGGATTTTTCATATGAAGTTTCGCGCTCTATTGCGGCCTGTGAAGGTGCTTTATTGATTGTAGATGCGGCGCAGAGTATACAGGCGCAAACAATTTCAAACCTGTATTTGGCGCTGGAAAACGATTTGGAAATAATTCCTGTTTTAAACAAAGTAGATCTTCCTTCAGCAAATGTGGAAGAGGTTACGGATGATATTGTTGACCTTTTAGGGTGCAAGGCAGAGGATGTAATTCCGGCGAGCGCAAAAACTGGCCTTGGAATCGATGAAATTCTAGCGGCAATTATTGAGCGCATTCCGCCCCCAAAAGGGAATCCGGATGAATCGTTACAGGCACTTATTTTTGATTCTGTTTATAACCCGTTTAGAGGGGTTGAAACTTACTTTAGAGTACTTAATGGCGAAATTAAAAAAGGACAGCACATTAAATTTATGGCTACCGGAAAGAGCTATTATGCCGATGAAGTTGGAACCTTAAGATTGAAACAATTTCCGAGGGAAGTAATTAAAACCGGTGATGTGGGATATTTAATTACCGGAATTAAAGAAGCCAAGGAAGTAAAAGTGGGCGATACTATTACAGATTCAAAAAGCCCAACGGTTAATATGATTGAAGGTTTTGAAGACGTAAAACCAATGGTATTTGCAGGAATTTACCCGGTAGATACCGAAGATTACGAAGAGCTTCGTAATTCTATGGAAAAACTTCAGTTAAACGATGCCTCGCTTGTATTTGTACCAGAAAGTTCGGCGGCGCTTGGTTTCGGGTTCCGTTGCGGATTCTTGGGAATGCTTCATCTAGAAATTATCCAGGAACGCCTTGAAAGGGAATTCGACATGACGGTTATTACTACTGTTCCCAACGTGTCGTACCACGCTTATACCAACAAACATCCAGACACGGTAGTCTTGGTTAACAATCCGTCAGATTTGCCGGAGCCTTCTTCGCTAAACCGTGTAGAGGAGCCATATATTAAAGCTACCATTATAACAAAATCAGATTTCGTAGGTTCTGTAATGTCGCTATGTATCGAAAAAAGAGGCGAGATAACAAACCAAACCTATTTAACTACGGAAAGAGTTGAACTTACTTTTGATATGCCTTTGGCTGAAATTGTATTCGACTTTTACGACAGATTGAAAACAGTTTCCAAGGGCTATGCTTCTTTCGATTATTCTCCAATAGGAATGCGCATGTCGCATCTGGTTAAGGTGGATGTATTATTGAACGGAAATGTAGTAGATGCGCTTTCTGCATTGCTTCATCGCGATAATGCTTACGATATTGGTAAAAGAATTTGCGAAAAATTACGTGAATTAATACCGAGACAACAATTTGATATTCCAATTCAGGCCGCAATTGGTGCTAAAGTAATTGCGCGTGAAACTGTTAAGGCACTTCGAAAGGATGTTACCGCAAAATGTTACGGGGGCGATATTTCGCGTAAGCGAAAACTTTTGGAAAAGCAGAAAAAAGGTAAAAAGCGTATGCGCCAAGTAGGAAATGTAGAAATTCCGCAAGAAGCTTTTATGGCGGTACTGAAACTAAACGATTAAAAAAATGCCCTGAGATTCAGGGCATTTTTTTTTGTACATTTTTTATTGACACGTTGCCCCGGCTTCTACCAAGCCTTGTAGATAGACTTCATAGGCCGTGCCGGTACTTTGTCCATTAACGGATGCATTGCCATTGCTTTCTTCACAAACCTGAAAATTGGCCGTCTGGGGCGAAGAACAGGTAGTACAGCTTCCACCCTCATCCTTTTTACAGGAAGTAAACAGTAATGTAAATATAATAGCTGCTAAAAATGGGATTTTTTTCATTTAAAAGGGTTTGTTTGAAAACGTACTAATTCTAAGTTTATTTTTATACTTTTCCTTCGTTTTCAGTGCGGGTGGCATTTACAACATCTTCAAAATCCATAGGTTTTCCTAGGTAAACAAGACTGCTGCCTGTTTCAACCTCAAGTTCGGATGGCGCATTCAATAGATCTAAAAATCCGGTTTCATGCTTTAGGAAAAGCGGAATTGCATCGGCATTTTCACTTATAATATTCAATACCCTTAAAAACTGATTATGGTTCACTACAGGAATTTCCTGAATAGAAGGGAAGTCTTGGGCCACCTGCGTAAAGCGTGTGTAATCGTGGGTATACGAAAATAATTCCTTAGCGGCAATGTTTTGTCTTTGGTTCATTTCTTCAGAAGTCATTAATCTAAAGGTTCCATTTTCACCAAAATATTGTCCAAATCGGCTAATTGCTTGTTTGTTAATTTCATCGCTTCCCGTCATTGCCAATAAATACCCCACGTCATTCAACTCAATGTTATCGGTAAGATCATCGGCATAAATGTTGGCGGTAAATGCTTCCAAACCTAATTCCTTGGCGCGGTTAATATTTAATTGATTGGAATCTATAAGCACCACATGGCGGTTGTTTTTATGCAAATAGGTTGCAATTAATCTTGAAACCTTAGAGGCGCCCACCATCAGTATGCCTTCAGATTTCTTTAAAAATACGCCCAACCAAGCGGCCATAACCCTAGCGGTTGTGGCATTCATAATAACCGTTATCAATACTACGGC
>CAXBDO010000068.1:0-9386 GCA_963974165.1 uncultured Aequorivita sp. | reverse complement strand
TCGGCTATAGTATTAAATGTGGGCACAACCCCAAGATCTTTAGATTGCGCAACGATGTGAATCTTTGGCTTATCGCCATGTTCTACCATTCTATAAAGCATGGTATAATCTTCCAGTTCAATATCTATTGTAGGGATTTTTTTAGTTCGGACGCCGAATATTTTATTCACGCCAAAACCTTGCGACCAGTACGAGTCTACTATTCCGGCTGCGCCAGCTTCTTCCAAGGCAGCAATTATACTACTTCGGTCGTAACCGCTACGCTTTATGTTTTGGTTCCATTCTTTAGTTTGGGCCTCCCTTTCCTGCTTCATTTTTTCAAAAGACTCGGGCGTGGCCCATTCTTTCCAGTTGTAATCTGGTCTGCCGGTAGGCTGTTTCATTGCAACCATTACAA
Source organism: uncultured Aequorivita sp. (assembly GCA_963974165.1). Lineage (GTDB taxonomy): Bacteria > Bacteroidota > Bacteroidia > Flavobacteriales > Flavobacteriaceae > Aequorivita. Next base: position 8,989 of record CAXBDO010000068.1, on the reverse strand, counting down.
TTTTCCCCTTCACCGTTGGTAACCATTTTCTGAAAGAAAGCGAATCTTGAATCTCTGGTAGCACAATTACCTCGGCAGTAACGCCTTTAGCCGAAGTACCCGGATTCCACGCTAATTGTGTGCCATCCAAGGTTTGTAGGCGTGGATAAACCAAATCAATATGTGTTATACCGCGCTCCCAACCTTTCCATTCGCCCCATTGTTGGTTTTCGGCATTGATACCCCAGGATTTATACTTTGCAACGGCCCAGTCGTGTGCCTTTTGCATTTGCGGCGTGCCTACCAATCGCGGACCAATATCGTCCAGCAATTCGTGGCCAAGAATTTCTAACTGCGAATTTTCATAAGCTTCTTTTTGAATGTTTTCAATTACAATGTTCTTTTCCTGTGAAAAGCCCATTAACGACAATAGAAAGAGAGAAGTGAAAAGGAATTGTTTCTGCATAAAGAGTAATTTAGATTTCAACACTATAATTTAAAGTTGAAATCTACAATTAATTTGTGAAACCTACCATTGGAATCTTTAACTGCGAAGGGCGCATAGAAAATCGCCAAGGACGCGAAGTTTTGGCTTATGTTAATACTTCTCGGGTTTTTAAACTAATGAAATTTTGCAGAAAATAACATCTAGTTTGTAGCCTCTGATGCCAACGTATTCAATGCATTGGCAATTGTATTGATAGTTTCGGTATTACCGGAAATTCCATGTCTTAATGCCAAGTATGCGGGATCATTGTAAGAAACATTAATAGTGCCGTCTTCGGCTTCCCAAACCAACATTTTTTGAGGTAAATCTATTGCGGTGGTTTGTGAATTCTGCATAAGTGGTGTTCCTAGGTTTGGATTGCCAAAAATAATTAATCGTGTTGGGCGTAAGGTTAAGCCTACACTTGCAGCATTGGCTTTATGATCCAATTCGGCAACTAACATATGGTTGCTATTAGCTGTAATAGCATCTTTAATTTTGTTATAGGTAGTATTAAAATCATTATTGCTGGCAAGACTAATTATACCTTGTTTATTGGTTACGCTTGTGCTCGAATTTTCTGATACTGTCCCATTTGAAGCTCCTTCGGCCAAATTCTTTAAGGCTGTGGAAAGTTGTGAAAAAGTGGATGCATTACCTGTACCTTCATGTCTAGCAGCAATGAAATTGGCGCTGTTATAGCCTACAAATACATTGTTATCTATATCTTGATAGACTAACATTTTTTGGGGTAATTCCAGCCCCGCCAACTGATTTTCCTGCATTATTGGCGTGCCAATAGCAGGATTTCCGAAAAGAATTTCTCGTGTAGGTCGAAGTTCCAAATTTACATTTTGAGCATTCATTTGGTGATCCACGATTGCCACAATGCTAATATTTGCATTAGCCTCCAACGCCGTTTGCAAACTATTAAATGTGGTATTAAAATCTTGCTTACTTTGAGCGTAACTTAAGCCGAAAGCGGTTGGATTGTTTACTGTTGGATTTTTGTCGTCTTCATTTTTACAGGAAACAAGAGCCGTAACAAGAATTATAAAAAGAGGGAATAACGTTTTCATATTGAATTTTTGTTTCAATATAAATAATACGAAGGCTTTGTGGTTACCTATTAAAAGTAATTTAACAGAAGTAAATATTTGATTTCCTTAAATATTTTGAATTTGTTTGGAAATTTGTGAATCCTACCGTTAGAAATTTTAACCGCCAAGGGTGAAAAGAAATTCGCAAAAGACGCTCAATTTAGGGCTAATTTAAGAAATTTGAAGTGCAAAAAACCCCGAAGATCTTTCAGTAATTGAAATCTTGAATCTTAAATAATATTGTAGTTTTTCGCTTTTTGAACGGCTTCAATCTTGCTGTGCACCTGCAGTTTTTTGTAGATATTTTCAATGTGCTTTCTTACAGTACTAGGCGAAAGAAAAAGATTGTCTGCTATTACAGTATAACTTAAACCCTTGCTTAGTTGTTCCAAAACCTCAACTTCGCGCGTAGAAAGGGAAATATCCTCCTTGTCCTTGCAATTTTGAATATCTATTGGGTTTCGCAATAACTTTAATGTTTTCATTGCAATGGAAGGATTCATGGCTGCGCCTCCATTTAAAGTTTCATTGATGCCGTTATATAAGTCTTTCGGATTTATTTCTTTCAGCAAATACCCATCTGCCCCTGCTTTTATAGCGTTAAAGATATGTTCGTCGTTATCGAAAGCTGTTAGGATTATAATTTTAATATGTGGGTATTTTTGCTTTACAATTTGGGTAGTCTCTATGCCATCTAGAACGGGCATTTCAATATCCATCAATATTAAATCCAAATTATGGTTTTCCTGTAGCTTCATTAAAAGCTCACTGCCGTTCATGGATGTATGCTTTACGGCAACATCTTCAAAAAAGGAAAGTTTTTCTTTGATGGCGTGAATCAGGAAAGTGTTGTCGTCAACTATTGAAATTTTAAGCATTTGTAGTTGATTAGTAGTTTAAATATAATATTTTAATTTTTTATATCCAGCGGCAAATCAGCGTTTTGAAAGAGCTTCTTTCAAATTTAAGTCGTCCGGTTTCAAAAACTCGTTGCTCAAAACGTAAATACTTCAACAATTTGTTCTTATTTCCCATTCAATACAAAAGGTGCCCAGATATTCGCATCTGCCATTGTTTCGCCATATTTTCCAGTCATCATTTCGCGCTTAGCATTGTTTACAGCATCTTCGATAGACTGGGTTTGGGTAAATAGATTATCATAAACCAAAGTCATAAATAACATAGTTCCGGCATCGCTTACAGGCCATAAACTGAGCAAAGTGCTATTGGCACCCGCACTTAAAAATGACGAATTTAAGCCGTTGATTCCCTCGCCGCCATAGATTTTCCCCAAAGCTGTGGAACAGGCGCTAAGTACAGCCATATCTGCTTTTAAATTTAGTTTTGCAATTTCGTGTGCCAACAGAAACATATCTTCCTTGCCATCTCCCCCCACAGGCTGGGTCATCATAACTCCGGAAAATTCAGGGATAGCATCGTCTGCAAAACCATGGGTGGCTATATGAACGTATTTATAATTTGCCAATTCACCATTTTTATCCATTGCCTTAATATCGCTTTCTTTCATTTGTTGATCGGTGCGGATTGTTGCAGTGGGAATAACTTCTTTTAGGGCATTCACTTCCTGTAAGGTTCCTTTTAAATAACCTGCACCGCCAAACCCCAAAGCTGTCAATTCCCTGGAAAAATTGGTTTCATTGCTCTTTATTTTCTTGTCAATAGCATCTTGAAAAGCATATATATCCTCTTCCGAATAATTGGGATAGGGATGGTTTTTTGGCGGTGGCGGATTATAAGTGGCGCCTCCAAAGGCAAGCAATGGTTTACGGTTTTCGGAATAGTTTCTATTTTGTAAACTTGCCCAAACGGTGGCTGAAGGGATGTATTTTACATTGAATTTTTCAATTAAAAATTTATTGTTGGCATCCATAAAAGTTTCAAAAGGCAAATAATTGAGATAGCTTTCACCACTTACAATTATAGTTTTTTTACCTGCCAATTTTCCTTCAATTGGTTTTATTAAATAGTTATACCACTGCTTTAGGAATTTTTCCCGAAAAGGACGAATATCTGGGTTATCACTATGCAAAAACTCTGTGGTGGCCGAAACAAATGTTTCATAATCCTTCGCTTTAAAACCGTCTGCCAAATCCATATATCGCATTACTTTGCCATCTATAATATCCTCGTCCATTTTCAGCATATAGCCATTTATGCTGTTCGGTTTTTTGTACACTCTATTTAGAAATTCTTTTTTAATTTTAATCCAGCTTTCAATGGGGAAATTATAACCGATGGAGGCCGAATTATTCGTAATAACGGAAACGATCATTTCGCCAGGCGTTGCTTCCGAATAGTATAGCAAAACCTCATCGGGCTTTAATAATTGCTGCGTTTGTTGGAGAGTTACAGATTTTATGTTTTTATCAATTTTATCGCGCAACAAACGGCTACGGTTTAAATCCTGTACCTGAAAAAGTTCATCTACATTTCCCGTTTTTTGAAGACTCATAATAAGGCCGCTGTAGGCGCTGGAATGCTCGTTCATAACAGCAAGTTGCTGTGCCGCGGAAAGATTGGATCGAAAATTTTCAGTGATGTCCACCGCTTTTCGGAACATTTTGGCAGCCCCTGCATAATCTTTGGAAGCAAAATACATAAACCCCAAATTGTTCGCCATTAATTGGGCCGAAGGGTAATCTTTTTTGGCTACGTAATTTTCAAAAGTGGTAAGCACTACTTTTTTCGCTTCCTCCTTTTTATCAGTTCTCCATAGGGCAATGGAATAATTTCCGGCAATTTCGTTTAGTAAATCCTCTTCATTTAAACGTTTGGCAATATCATAGGCAAGATTTAAATACCGAACCCCGTTTAACCTTTCCTGTGGCGATTCGGCAATTGCATATTTTCCGCCCAGAATGTTGTATGCCTTGGCCTCCATATAACTAAAGCCTATTTTTTTGGAATTTTCTAATAAATTGGTTGCTACCTTTTCAGTTTCTTCTGAATTTTCAAGACGCTGAAGAGCATCCATTTTTCTGGCAAGCAATTGGCAGTTCATAAATGTGATATACCCTAACTTATTAATTTCCGAGAGCCCTTTATTTGCTGTGGTATTTAAATTGTTGGCATTATAATCCTCATAATACGAAAGGTAATTGTAGGCCATGGCCTTGGAATAATGCGCTGTGCTATTTTGTACTGCTGGATTTGCAAGAAATGAATTTAAAAGTGTTTTTGCCTCTTCCCATTTCTGGACATTGTAAAAACTGATTGCCTTATAAAAATCGGCATAGGCCATGACCATGGGATTGTTGGGCTGCAATTTTTGAAAATAATTTTTCACCAAAGTAAAATCCGAACATTCCCGCCCTTGTTGCCAATGCTGCTGACAGCTATAATATTTCTGCATTATTGCAGGCGACCCCACAGTATTGGCATTGGCAGAATTCACCATTTCTTTCAAGCCGCTTAAATTTTTTTTGGCAATCCTTTCAATTTGCGAAATATCATCCAAAGTAGGCCCTAACAAACCATCGTCTGGCCGTATTTGGAATGAAAAATCCATTAATTTTTTTGCTTCGGAAATGTTGCCATTTATATAAGCGATGTAGGCTGAAATTCCATACGTAGCTTGATCTACCGGGTTTATATATTGTGCCGTTTTAATGAATTTCTCGGCTGTTGCCAAATCATTTTTTAAGATGGAGATATAGGCTTTAAAAGCATAACCCGCATAATTGTCTGGGTCCTGGGCCATGATGGTTTCAGAAATTTGGTTCATTCCTGTAAGGTCGTCCTTGGCATAGAATTCCATAAATTTCTGAATTTGCCCATTGGTATCTTGTGCGGAAAGCTGAAACAAATTCAACAAAAGAAGAATTCCGGAAAGAAATAGTATTCGTTTCATAGTGAATATCTTTTGTTTAAATTTTCCACTCCTCGGCACAATTAACTTTTCTTACATCGCTGTGCGTCTTCCCTGTTTGTATATAAGTGTCTCTTTCTTTTACAATGAGTTCATTTCCTTTTGTGCTAATGTCCACCTGCATATTATACTGTGCTTTCCCGCCATATAGCTGCAAACTCGTAATCCCTTTCCATCCCAGATATTCCCCTTTTGGACCAATTTTCATAAATCTAAATGAGGTTCTCTGGCCTTCCTGTAATGCAATTACCATAATATGATTTTCACCACATTTCTTAATTTGGCCTATTGCGGTAAGTGCTCCATTCAATCGTAGCCATTTTTTTGCGAAAGGAATATTGGTAATGTCGTACCCTTGTATACTTGTTGAAGTAAAGGAAAAATTAGATGGTAGGTTTGGAAAATTGACTAAAAACTCCTTGAAGTCAAGTTCATAATTCGGATCGTTCTCTGGCTTTCCGCTGGGCGATTTTATGGCATTTGCATATTTTCTGGCATCATCGGCCATAAATTGATACACGGTACCATCAGCCAAGGTGGCGGCTTCTTCCAGCCTTCGTAGGATATTTGATTGATGCGACGTCCATTTATCGGGATAAAGCCTAGAATACCTATCATAGATTATGATGGCGGCATAATAAACAATGGCGGGGTGCCGATAGATACGCTGATCGTCATTAGCAGCAGCAGAGGCACGGTATGAAGCCTCGTCATAATTACCTTTTGTGTATGCTTCGTATGCCAATACAGCCTGCGCTCCCGGAATTTTTGTTTTATAGGCATCAACGGCATTTTTAAATTCCTGTAGTTCTAAAGTTTGATGCGCTATCTCGAAAGCCTTTGTAGAATTACCGTTATCGAGATAGGCCAAAGAGAGCTCGCTCAAAAGTTGATCGCGGTTGGGAACCAATTTGTTTGCCCTTTCCAAAATGGCAAGACTTTCTTGATCGTGAACATTTTTATTTTCAGCCTTTAGCTTTAAAAGCGCATAAAATGTGGGCAAAAGTCCTTGTTTGTCTTTAGAAATTTCTACCGACTGGGTTCCGGCTTCCATAATTTCAAATCCCTTTTTAAAATCTGCATAGGCTAAATCGTATTTTTTAAAGTAACGATGAATATTCCCCCGGTTGTAATATAACATGGCATTATCGGGATTTAGAGCAATTTGGTTGTCCAGAAAGGCAATTCCTTTGTTGTAGTCTTTGATTTTTATTTGATAAAGAACCGCCAACCAGTCTACATTATTATAATCATTAGGGTTGTTTTTTAAAGCTTCCAAAAAATTTGCTTCGGCAGCCTCATTTTCCTTAGTGGACTCTGGGCCCTTGGAAAGGTTATAGTATTTCACACCTCGCCACAGATATACTGCTGATGGGTTTACATTTTCCTTTTTGGCATGTTTTATGGCATTTGTAAAATAGGCAATTGCTGTTTCAGCAACTTTTTCAGATTTACCTTTAGTATAGCAATCTTCATAATTGTCGCAATTCTGGGCTTGTGCCGAAAACAGATAAAGGCTTATGGCTAAAAATGTAAGGAGGGTTTTCATTTTTTACGTGTTTGGTTTATGAAAATTAAAATTCCAAAATTATTTAGTGGCAATCCATAAGGCAGTTGCCCTATTCACGGATGAAATTTAACAAGGGGGAAGGTGTGAATTGCGAATCTAAATTAAATAGGCAATTTTAGTAATACCACCGTTCCCTTGTGTGCCTTTGAAATTATATTTAGCTCACCTCCCATTTCCCCGGCACGTTTTTTCATATTGTTTAATCCATTCCCAATTTCAGCGTGATTATGCTCAAAGCCTTTTCCGTTATCAATTATTTCAATTTGATATTGGTTTCCCTCTTTTGAAATATTTACTTCTATTTCGTCTGCGGCAGCATGCTTTAGCGCATTGTTGATCGCTTCCTGTATAATTCTATAAATATTCATTCCCTCTACGGAAGAAAACAAATGGTCTACTTCAACATCATTATCAATATTAAAGGAGAATTCAATTTTTTCCGAAGCGTTTTTGGCGTGTTCAATAAAATTGGCAATACGAATCTGAAGATCTTCAAAAGTGATGTTCTCTTTGTTCATTGCCCAAATAGTATCGCGCAATTCATAAATTGTTTGGGAAGTAAAGTTGCTAATGTTGCTTAATTTATTTCCTAACTTCTCACCCATATCCGTAAATCCAAATTTTAGATTATCGATGCTGGAAATAATAAAAGTTAGCTGTGCGCCAATATTATCGTGCAAATCGCGGGAAATGCGTAAGCGTTGCTCCTGCAGTTTGTTTTGGGTTTCAATTCTGGCCAAAGCTGTTTTTAGCTCGCCCTCTTTTTGAAGCTGTCGGTTCTTTAATTTTTGTTGGTTTTAAAGTAAATACCCAATTAAGCCAAGTAAAAACGCAAGCCCTAAACTGCCGAAAATAAGAATATTCTTTCGGCGCACTTGCTGCTCCTTTTCTGCCAATTGGGCCTTTTGTGTTAAGATTTCATTCTGCTTCTTTTCAGTTTCATATTCAATATTTAATGCCGCAATACTTTCCTGAACTTTTATGCCGTGAACGCTGTCTTTAACTGCCGAATATTGTTCAAAATAAAACAGCGCAGAATCTGCATTGTTCAGTTTTTTGTAAATATCAGACAGCATTTTAAAATTGTACTGCGTAAGATTCTGATACTGTTTTTTAATAGAAATAGGCAGCGAACGGTGCATAAACGGAATGGCTTCTGCCCATTTCTCCTCTGCCATAAAAACCTCGCCCAGCTGGGTATAATTTTCCGCTATACCCAAGGAATCTGCCCATTCCAATCTTTGTTGGAGCGATTTATTGAAGAACTCGCGCGATTTCTGATAATTTTTCTGCAAGCCATAGACGCCTGCCATATTGCTCCAACTATACGGAATACCGATGGTATCCTTAAGTCTCAATTTAATTTCCAGACCCTTGTTGTAGTAGAACAGGGCGCTGTCCAGCTCGTTGTTTATTTCCTTTAAAACCCCGTAATTGTTATAAATATCCTTAAGTTCGTTTTCAAAAAAATTGGTTTCGGCAACCGCCTTGCCTTTTTGCATATAATACAAGGCTTGGGGTAAATCGCGGTATTTCATACTGTAGCCCATTTCGGCATAGTAGTCTGCAACCCGATCTAATTTATTCAAGCGTTCATAGATTTTAATACCATTAATGGCGCTTTTGGCGCTTTCTTCATATTTTCCCTGATAGCCATAAACCAGACTTAATTGAGAATGTGCATCGGCCATTCCAAGGTCATATTTAATCTTTTCGGCTGCTCTTAAATTTTTCTGAAAGAGGGAAACAATAGAATCCGGCGGAATATTCAATCCTTGAACATAAAGCTTATTGATAGAATCGATGGTTTGTTTTTCCTGTGAAAAGGAAGCTATAAATATTAAAAACGCAAATGGAAGAAGTAGCTGTCCTTTCATATTTTATATTCGAATTTCAGGTTGAACTTTTAAGGATTCCTTTAAATTATATTTTAAAAAATCGTAACAATCCAAATTTTTATTCCT
>CAXBDO010000067.1:0-9447 GCA_963974165.1 uncultured Aequorivita sp. | reverse complement strand
GAATTAAAGAAGACGGCACAAAGGTTTATGAAATTTGGGGGCCATTGTTTTTTGGCTCAACTACGGCTTTCAACACCAAATTTGATGTTTCGGGCGATCCAAATTCTATTGAAATAGACTTTATTGAATCTAAAATCTCAGACCATTCCGGCGTGGAAGCAGTTCGAAATATTGCAAATAAATATATGGACAGCGGCAAGAAAATAAAACTGACGCATCTAAGCCCAGATTGTAAGGCCTTACTTCTAAAATGGAATCCAGAATTTGAAACCATTATTGAAGATTCTGTGGAAGATCCTCGCTATTATGTTGTAACCAATACTTTAGATGCCGAAGCATAATTCCCAATTAATTTTTGGAAAAGTGGAAATCTACTTTTTTAAATTCGCCTTTGTTATTTCCTTCTACCCAAGCGTGGATTGAATCTTTTGCCGGATTTGTATAAATAATGCGCTGCGGAAAATCGTGCTTTTTATTCTCAAAAGTATATTGCCCTTCAGGGGAAGGAATTAATTTAAAAGTAACAGGTTTTTCATCCTCATTTTTTGCGGTGGCAACGGTTAATAGAAGTTGATCTGCTTTTAGTTCCAGCGCCATGGTTTCGGCAAAAACTACTTCCCCATTAATTTCGGTAAAACTATAGCCCGTAAAAGTACTGTCGTTCTCGCGCGACCAAGTTTCCTGCGAAAATTCAGTTTCTGTTTTATTGGTCCACGTGCCCAACAACCATTGAAGTTCCTTTAATGTTTCAAGCCTTTCTTCTGCTCCTACTCCATCCGCAGCATCTTTTTCATTTTCATTGTTTTTACACGCATTGAATACAAGGGCAACTACAGCTAGCAAGATTACAATTTTCTTCATATTTCTATTTTTTCAAAGTTTGAATAAGGCACGTTTCACTTAAAAAATTTAAGCAATTTCGGAATTGCGAAAGTAGTTTAAAAATTATTATGTGGCGCGTCGTATTTACATGTGAAGGCTTTAAACTTTAAATTGAAATCTTAATTTCATATATTTAACTAGGTATTAAATAGTTAATGCCAATCCTCCCGCTAACCAGAGAAGCAACATTTAATGCATAAGCTAATTTTAACCGTCATATTTTTTGCCATTTGCGCTAATGGAAAGGCACAGCATAATGAGCCGGTAAAAGATTTACGCTTGGGGTTTGGAATAAACATTACTGGCGAATACCAAGTAAAACACGGTCTAAAATTTAGGGTTGCAGCCACTGGCGGATTGGCAGATTATGTTCCGCTGGCGAAAAACGATTTCGGCATTTTACCCTCAGTGCATATTGGGGTTTTATTTTATAATAAGGGAATTTTGGGCAGCAATTTAAATATGAATTATTATCGCACTACGTTCTTCGATTTCTTCGCCAACGCTACTGTTACCACTGGTTTTAATAATAATATTACTCCACAAGAGTTGGAGCATCGTTTTGTTCCCTTATACCATTTTTCAGATTTTGTGGCCAATCCACTGCTAAATACTTTCGATTATTCGCTCTCCCTAGGCTCCAATTGGCTTATGAACCCCGATAGAAATCGGGCTTCGCAGACCGTAGGTTTTATCAACCTCAACGTGGGCAGACGGGCTCAAATTTCATATTATAACGACGGTGGCCCCATACTGAGTTATTTGGGCGACAGGGAAGATAGGTTTTATACTGGCGGACTAGTAGTTTCTGCCCATTTCAATAGGAATGTGTATTTGGACCTTGTTGAAGTCAGCTTTCACAAATTTACTGGCTGGCAGGAATATGCGGTAGATACGGCAGATAAATTGCAGTTGGACCATATTCCCTATAAAAATGGCGATGCCTTTGGTTTTAACCAACAGCAATGGAAATTAAATTTCGTTAGCTATCAGCAAGGCTATGGCGCATACATTACAATTTATGACCTTGATGTTATAGACCTTCAGGATTTTCTGCATTTTAATTCAGATTTTCCCTATCACCCAGATTATTATTGGGGCTGGCGATTTGCGGACGGCGTTTCTTCACAATTTAAAACCGACTGATTATGAAATGGCCCATTTACATATTGTTGGTTTTAGGCTTGGTGTCACTCTCTTATTCCTGCCGCAGTGCAAAATTTATTCCGGTTACAGAAACCATAGACCTTTCGGAATATCAAGTCTATGTTTTTAGATTGTGCGAATACAGAAAATCATACGGCAATACGCGTTATTTTCTTTGCGACAAACCCTGTGAAAATTCCGATATTCAGGCAAATCCGGATACACAGATTATTGAAGAATTGTATGTGCTTCATTCTAAAGCAAACCCAGAAAAGGTTATTTACCTCACTTCAAAATCTGATAAATACATACGCCGCAACCGCGGTATTTTCAATGATAGCCTATACAAAAATTATATAATGGCTTCAGATATTGAATATGTATACTTTGGAAAAATGAAACAGTCGGGCTCCCTTAATTTTGTAAACCCTACTGAAGATTTATCCTTCTATTTTAGGCAGGACGCAGAAAATTGCAGATTTGTAATTGATAGCATTTATAGCCAGACGGTGATAAAAAATTCCATTAGCAACAAACATTTAAAAATATTCGATCTGTTTAATGTAGAAATTCAATTTCTGGAAAGCGATAGGGAGATAATTATCAGCAAAAAAGAACGCGATACCGTGCAATCAATGGTTTTACGGGATGGAAGAATGTATTTTAACGGCAAGGCGAAGCGTGTTAATTTATCGCAACGTAGTCGCTTAAAATATCATCCTGTTTATGGGCCCAAGCAGGACTCTTTAGTGAGGAAAGTTATAATAGACAGTCTTCAGAAAAAAGAATTTATAAAAACGAAAGACAGTAAAAGGAGAAAATCATAAAATCCTAAGCCCATTTTTCACTCCTCTTTCCAATTGAAGTAAGATTACGTCTTTTCCTTCAACGGCGCCAAGAACAAGACATTCGCTCATAAAATGGGCTATTTGTTTTTTCGGAAAATTAACCACTGCCACTACTTGCTTCCCAATTAAATCTTCCTTTTTATAGAGCGAAGTAATCTGGGCCGAAGTTTTGCGTTGCCCAAGTTCGTCTCCAAAATCTATTAAAAGTTGATAGGAAGGATTTCTAGCTTCGGGAAAATCGTTGGCTTCCAAAATAGTGCCCACCCGCATTTCAACTTTTTCGAACTCGCTCCAGGTTAAATTATTCGTCATGGTGAATGGTGAGCTTTTTAATCATTTCTGGCGAAATTTCTCCCTGATATGCGCCATAGGCGTCTACCAACAAGCCTTTGGTGCCATCGTTGGTCTCAATTAAATAGAGTATGGTATTATCGCCCGGATCTGTCATTCCCTCAAAACGGTAAAATTTAATAACGTCAAGATCGCCCGCTTTCCATTCCTTTTTAAGGTTTTTAGATTCTATTCCTTCGCCAACAAGATTAAAGTCTTCAGTAAATCCGTGTTTTTGCAGATCTTCAATGGCAACAGATAGTGATGAATAGGAGTTTTTCATAATAGTTTGGTTTAGAATTTTAAATTTAGTGGAGATAATCCTTAACCACAAAGATTTATAAATACTTTAATATTCACCCCTATTCTTAGCGATATTCAGGATTTTCAAATTTCCAATGGGTACCATCGTCCCAGTCTTTCCTTGAATTTCCATAGTTGGGATAGCCGCCATTTTTCTTCAACATAGTGGCCAGGTGCAATAGATTATAGGTCATAAAAGTGGTGTTTCTATTCGTAAAATCGGAATCGAAACCTACCGGTGGATTTTTCTTTTCACCTTTCCATTCGGTATCGCCATAACTTGGGCCAGGCCCTACTTCGCCAATCCATCCGCAATCTGCCTGCGGCGGAATTGAATATCCCACGTGCTGTAAGGCGTATAAAATACCCATGGCGCAATGTTTTATGCCATCTTCATTACCTGTAACCACAACGCCCCCAACCTTGCCATAAAAAAGATATTGACCTTTATCGTTGGTCATGCTGCTCATGGCATAGAGCCTTTCAATAAGCTTTTGTGCTTCCGAAGATTTTTCGCCCAACCAAATTGGAGTGCCCACAATTAAAATATCTGCAGCATCTATCTTTTTAAAAATAGTTGGCCATTCATCCTTTTCCCATCCGTGCTCGGTCATATCTGGATATACTCCCGGCGGCACAATGTGGTCTATTAGGCGTACTTCTTCTACCGCCACATTTTCCTTTTCCATAATTGTTTTTGAAACATCCATCAATGTGGCTGTGTGGCTTTTTGACGGCGATTTTTTCAAGGTACAATTAATGTAAACGGCTTTAAGCTTACTAAAATCTGGCTTTTCCATGGGTTTCAATTTTTATTTAAAATTCTACTTCGTTCTAATTATTCGGAATATAATAAACTATAAATGTTTATTCTATCGACAGCAATTCAGATAAAACTTCTTTAAAAACGGCTACTGGCTGGGCCCCGGTTACCGCACTCTGCTTGTTAAACACTACTGTTGGCACCGAATTGACCCCTAAATTCTTCCAGTATTCTTCTTTAATTTTTACTGCCTTACGGGCGTCGGCATTTTCCAATTGCGCCATGGCCTCTTCGGCATTTAGGCCCACATCCAACAATGCTTCTTTTAGAACCTCTTTTTTGGAAACGTCCTTACGATCGCTAAAAAATGCTTTTGTTAATTGCATCTTTAGTTCTGTCTGCTTTCCAAAATCTTTTGCATATTCCAATAAAACGTGGGCATCAAAAGTGTTGCTCATTCTCATTTCATCAAAATAATCGAAAGTGAAACCCAGTTCGGCTCCCTGTTTCGCCATATATTCCTGCGATTCCTTTTGTTGCTGAAGGGTTGAGCCATATTTTTCTGTAATATGTTCCTGTACATTTTGACCTTCAGCCGGCATATTGGTGTTAAGTTCAAAAGGTTGCCATTCAATCTCTACCCTATCTGCAACTCCAAGCTCATCTATTGCTTTTTCCAAACGCTTGTACCCTATGGTACACCAAGGGCATACCACATCAGATACTATATCAATTTTTAATTTTTTCATATTTATTCTTTATATAAATGAATAAAATCCTTTGTGATAAACAGGAAATTTATTCCTCAACATTTTCCTTAGACCACGCATATTTTTGGAAAGGCGCATCTACAGGTGTGTTGGCAATATGGTTTGTGTAATTACTGATTACCTTTTGTGAAAGGCCTAAAATTATTTCCAAAACCTGTTGCTCTCCATATCCGGCCCCATAAAAAGTATTTAAATCTTCTTGGTTTACCTGGCCTCTGTTGCGTACAATTTTTAGGGTGAAATCATGCAATACCTGAAGTTTTTCGGTAGGCATAGCAGTTTCGTTTCTTAGCGCTTCAGTTAAGGCTGAATCTACCTTCATCATATTTGCAATTGCCGTATGGGCAGGCACACAATAATGACATTGGTGTTCAACATTTATGGTTTGCCATACAACCGTTAGCTCTTCTTTGTTAAACGAAGATTCCGTAAACAGTTTATGTAAAGTTTTGTAGGCCTCCAACAATTGGGGAGATCCTGCCAACACGCCATGTAGACCGGGCAGCATTCCGTTAGATTTGATGGATGCTTCCAATTGGGTTTTGCTTCCTTCGGGAGCAGTTTCAGTATTGTGAACTTTTAAAGTCGTCATAGTTTTAGATGTTTAAATTTAATTAATTTACCTAAGCAAATGCTTAGTTTAAGGTGAAAAAAATGTTAGATACTTTTAAATGTGGTTTCTATATAATCTGTAAGTTGTTGCTGGTTCAGCATTCTAGAACCAAGGGAAAGTCCGAGAATTGCAGTCATTAAAAAATTGGCTTCCCTTTCAATGGTTTCGCTGGTTTTGGCCTGTTCTTGATTAAGGTTGGCTACGAACAATCCACGAATTTCTGAGGTAAATTTCATTAGCTCTTCTGTAAGAACCTCATCGGCACCCTTGCCTACTTCGCTTAAAGTATTGCACACAAGGCAGCCTTTATGAAATTCATTTTCCTTGGTAAAATCCAAGAAATCGTAAAAAAACTGTTTGATGCCGGCAACCCCATTATTAGATTCGGAAAGTACGCCGCGAATCCTATTAAGCTCCATCTTATAGGCTTTTATACTCTCCAAAAAAACGCCTTGTTTACTGCCAAAGCTTGCATAAATTGAAAATTGGTTAATACCCATTTCCTTTTCCAGCATACGGATGGAGGTAGCTTCATAGCCGTTCTTCCAAAAAAGATTCATAGCTTTTTGAATTACCTCACTTTCATTATACTGTTTGCTGCGTGCCATATTTTTTAATTACGAAACAAAACTAAGCAGTTGCTTTGAAATAAAAAAGCAATAAAGATATATTTAACATTTTTGCAGATTTTCAAACCGTGCTGCTTTAAATTGTTCTATTTTTATAATTATTCACTTTATAAAAAATCGTTGCGAGAAAAGTGTAACATTAAATTTTAAAAAGCAACCAATATTAAATTCAGAAAATGGCCAGAACAGAATCTACAATGCTTGCCTTGGGCACAAAAGCACCAGATTTCACACTTATAAGTGCAGTTACCAATAAAGCAGTTTCGTTAAAGCACGTTCAAGGTGAAAAAGGCACGGTAGTAATGTTTATCTGTAACCACTGCCCTTTTGTAAAGCATGTTATAGATGAAGTAATACGCGTATGCAATGATTACCGGGTTACCGGTTTTGGGTTTGTGGCCATTAACAGCAACGACATTATTAAATACCCTGAAGATTCTCCGGCCGAAATGTGGCGTACCGCACAAAAGCACAGCTATCCTTTTCCGTATTTGTTCGATGAAACGCAGGAGGTTGCCAAAGCATATGACGCTGCCTGTACCCCAGATTTCTATCTTTTTGATAGCGAACTAAAACTAGTCTATCGTGGACAGTTGGACAATTCACGGCCCGGGAATGGAATTCCGGTAA
Organism: uncultured Aequorivita sp.; assembly: GCA_963974165.1. Classification (GTDB taxonomy): domain Bacteria; phylum Bacteroidota; class Bacteroidia; order Flavobacteriales; family Flavobacteriaceae; genus Aequorivita. The sequence goes on along the minus strand of CAXBDO010000067.1, from coordinate 2,533 downwards.
ATGGGCGTGACCTTCGGGAAGCGTTGGACAGTTTGCTTAACAACAATCCGCTCCGAAAAGACCAAAAACCTAGTTTGGGCTGTAATATTAAATGGAAGTAATTTCCTAACCCTTCAAAAAGGAGTTAGTAACGCTGATGAAATTAGTTTCGAACTAAAGGGAAATTAAAAAGATTTTACCAACCTTCTCTTTTCATCAGATTTTCCATATGTGCGTAATGGTGATTGCTGTGCCAGGCGTAACTGCCAACCATTTCCGCAAGGGTATAATTTCTATTGCGCGCCGGATGGTGGAATTCCTTTTGCAACTGTTCCTGCGACAAACCTTTAATTAAATAAACCCATTTGGCGTGCAGCGCGCATATTGCAGTAAGCGACAATTCAATGGGTGAATCCTTGGCATCTGTAGATTCTGCCCAAGCTTTTTCGTCATACACTTTTATAGTTGGCGCTGCTTCCGTTAAGGCCCACTTAAAACGGGTATAGGCGTTATGGTGACTGTCGTAAACATGGTGTATTGTTTGCCGCACCGTCCACCCTTCTGGTCTATACGGAGTGCCTAGTTGTTTATCGGAAAGATTTTTTACCAAATTTTCAAAGCGGTTCGGAAAATGTTCCAGGATAGAAATCCACGCTTGTTGTATTTCAGAAGTAATGTTGGAAGGGCAATCGAATTTGCCTATTGGATACTTTAGTTTTTCTAAATCCATTTTATTGTGAAGGAAGGTTAATTCGGGATTCATGCGTTCAAATCCCGAATTACCAATACCTAATTTCAAATGACTATTGGCGAAGGTTTAATACCTAGTATCGCCAATGGCAAATTTCATTTAAAGACTGACAAATACTGTCAATAATTTATTTAACGTCCATCAATTCAACATCAAAGATCAAAGTAGCATTGGGAGGAATTACCCCGCCAGCGCCACGCTCGCCATAAGCAAGGTGCGATGGAATTACAAAACGGGCCTTGTCGCCTACTTGCAATAATTGAAGACCTTCATCCCAACCAGAAATAACTTGGCCCATCCCTACTTCAAATTCGATAGGTTTTTTTCTTTTATAGGAAGAATCAAATTCAGATCCGTTAATTAAGGCACCTTTATAATGCACGGAAACCGATTTTCCCTTTTCGGCTTTTTTGCCATTTCCTTTTTGGATTATTTTATATAAAAGGCCACTTTCGGTTTTATCGAATCCTTCAGAAACTTTTTTCACTTGGGCTTCTTCCTCGGCCTTAATTTTGGCAAGACGAGCTTCCCTTTCGCCCGTAAAACTTCTAAAAGCTTCTACGGCATTCCATTTTTCAGCTTCCTCGCCAACACGAATAATTTCAACTTTTTTCATGGTATCGCCTTGCGCAACGCTATCTACCACATCTTGACCTTCCACTACCTTTCCAAAAACGGTATGCTTATCGTCTAACCAAGGCGTTGGCACATGGGTAATAAAAAATTGGCTTCCGTTACTCGCTGGGCCAGAATTGGCCATAGAAAGTACACCGGGGCCATCATGGCGAAGGTCTTTATGAAACTCATCCTCAAAATCGTATCCTGGGCCGCCAGAACCTGTTCCCTTCGGGTCGCCACCTTGAATCATAAAATCTGGAAGTACACGGTGAAATTTAAGTCCGTCATAATAAGGCGTGCCTTGTGGTTTTGCTGCGTTTTCTAAATTACCTTCAGCCAAAGCCACAAAATTTCCCACCGTTCCAGGGGTTTTATCGTGGGTAAGCTTTATAAGGATTTCTCCTTTTTCCGTTGTTATTTTTGCGTAGATTCCGTCTTGCATCGTATTTTTTTTTAATTGAAATGCAAAGGTAAGGAAATACGATTTATGAAATTGGGTATGCGAAGTTGGAAATTTGATTTAACAGACAAACGAATAAAATTTTTGGAAAGGGTAAAATTGTATATTTGAAGGTAATGATATAATGGGAATAAATACCATATGGTGTTTATCTGCATGTTGGCGGTAATTTGAAAAATGAGGAACTTAACAATATATTTATTGATGATTTTTACAATTTTGAGTTGTAAAGAAAATGAAGTGGATGGAATAGAAATCGGACAAGACTTGTATGTCGGACAATCTCTTGAACAGAATAAAAAACTGACCGAATTGATTACTCAAACGCTGAATAAAGACTCAAACGCGTTATCGGATCTGACTGAATTCTGGTGCGGTGGAGGAGCTGGATGTTATGATTTAGGGACAGTTCTTTCAGACATAGTTTATAAAATGAACGAAACGGAATTTATAAAACTCGCATCGAAATTAGAAACGGAAAAGAAAAATTCTCTGAAAGGATTATTAAGAGCAGGATTGGAATATGGCTACGAACCTGGCAGAAAAATTGAAATTGAATTTCCAAATCTGAATAAAATATTAACGGAATAAAAAACTACCGCCAACAACGGCTATAGTTCATTGCGGCGGAATTTTCTGCCGAAAATTCCCGCAAGTTTTCTATCTTTCGGCTACAGCGGAAAAGTCCTTCGGACATTTTCCGCAACGAAACCATAGCCTAAACG
>CAXBDO010000066.1:0-9468 GCA_963974165.1 uncultured Aequorivita sp. | reverse complement strand
AAATGGATTTAACCCAAGGAAGTGAAGACCTAAAAATAAACAGGGCAAAGAAAAACATGCTTTGGTTTGGGCTTATCAGCTTAACTATGAGTTTTGCTGGCCTTACCAGTGCCTATGTGGTAAGTAAAGAGCGGCCAGACTGGATTGCCGATTTTAGAATGCCCCCTGCATTTTTTATAAGCCTTGCGCTTATTATAGTTAGTAGTTTTACAGTGCATTTTGCACTAAAATCTATTCGAAAGGAAAAGAATACAGTTGGAATGTTATTGTTGATTTCAACTTTTATCCTGGGCGTTTTATTTGTTGTATTCCAATTTGTAGGTTTTTCTGAAATTATCCAGAATGGCTATAACTTTACGGGACCAACCAGTAGGATCACCACTTCCTTTATTTATTTGGTAGTGTTATTGCACGTTGCGCACGTTTTTGCTGGCCTGCTATCGCTTATGGTTGTAATTTATAATCATTATAAACAAAAATATAAAAACGGTAAAACCCTTGGCGTTGAACTCGCTGCAACTTTTTGGCATTTTGTAGATATTGTCTGGATTTACCTCTTTTTATTTTTATATTTCGTTAAATAAAAATTAAACGTATTTTTGAACCTTTATTAAAAACCAAACTCTTTTTATGGAAGCTACTGTTGTAAAAACAGGTACCGAAGGAAAAACCTGGGGCGGCGGAAACGAGCCCTTGAAAGCCAGCTATGGCAAACTGATGATGTGGTTTTTCATCGTTTCCGATTCATTGACATTCGCGGGGTTTTTGGCCTCTTATGGTATGTCCCGTTTCAAATTTGTTGACGCTTGGCCAATTGCCGATGAAGTCTTTACACACTTTCCTTTTCTTCATGGCGTAGAGGCTCCCATGTACTATGTGGCCTTTATGACCTTTATCCTAATCTTCTCGTCCGTAACTATGGTGTTGGCGGTAGATGCAGGACATAGAATGAAGCAAAAGCAAGTAATTCTTTATATGTTCCTTACCATTATAGGTGGTTTTATATTCGTTGGCTCTCAAGCTTGGGAATGGAAAACATTTATAAAAGGAGATTATGGCGCGGTTGAAACACACGGTGGGCAAATTATCCAGTTCCTTAATACGGAAGGCGAACGCGTTGCACTTGCCGATTTCGCAGCAGAAAGTGAAGGCTTGCGCGTAGAACAAACCCTGGAAAAAGGTATTTGGTGGGAACAGGATCTGGAATATCAGCCTAGTATCAATTTTGAACAGGTAAAGAAAGGCTTTCTAGCGAATGATAATTTATTGGTAAGAATACCAACTAAAGATGAAAATGGACAACACACAGTTTTGTCTAGGGAAGAGTCTATTGCTAAGGTAGTGAATGATGGTAATTTGGTTGTTGAAGGTGCAAACCTTCGCCACAATGAATACGGCCACCCACTTTTTGCAGACTTCTTTTTCTTTATTACAGGCTTCCACGGGTTTCACGTATCGGTTGGGGTAATATTAAACATTATCGTATTTTTCAATGTAATTTTAGGTACATACGAACGCCGCGGCCATTATGAAATGGTTGAAAAGGTGGGGCTATACTGGCACTTTGTGGATTTGGTATGGGTTTTCGTATTTACTTTCTTTTATCTTGTATAGATTTTCAATATTTAAAAAATGGCACACGAGCAAGCACATAACTTAGCGATTTTTAGAGGAACTCTAAAATTCAAATCGAACGTAAGTAAGATCTGGGGCGTATTTGTAGTACTTTCTATTGTTACTATTATTGAAGTAGCCTTAGGTATTATAAAACCCGATGTTTTAGCCGATAATAAATTTCTATCGCTAAACTTACTTAACTGGATATTTATAATACTTACTATTTTTAAAGCATATTACATTACTTGGGACTTTATGCACATGCGGGACGAAACTCCAGCCTTGCGTAGAGCAGCAGTTTGGACCACCATTTTCCTAATTGCATATTTGGTATTGCTTTTACTTATAGAAGGAGACTATATCCACGAAGTTTATAAAAACGGATTTATAAAGTTTAACTTCTAAGTTGATCATAGTATTAAAAAAAGCCCTCCTTAGTGAGGGCTTTTTTTATGTTTATATGTTGTAAAATTAACATCCAAAACATTGCCCAACCCCCTTTTACCCTGTATTTTTGCCAGACTACTTTTATCCGCTTTTAAGTAGTAAAAAATTGCAATAATGAAAAAGTATTTGGTTCTCGGCATCTTGTTTCTACTGCCTATTACAGTTTATGTTTTTTTTGCTTCTGGAAAAAACAACTTTGCAACCTTGCCTATTCTAACCCAATCTGTTTCCGAACTTCAAGGATTTACAACGCTTGACGGTAAAAAGGTTCAATTGGAAAATCGGATTACCGTATTAGGTTTCTTCGGAAGCGATTTAGAATCGCATAGAGCCTACGCATATAATTTAGCTCATAAAATTTACACTAAAAATCATCAGTTTGCGGAATTTCAATTTGTTATTTTGTTGCCAGAAAGCGCTATGGAGCAAGCCCAGAATATCGAAACAAAACTGAAACAAATCGCACCCACCGATTCTTGGTTTTTCGCTTTTGGAAGTGATGAAAGTATACGCGAAGTTTTTAGTTCATTACAGTCTAATCTTTCGCTAGATTCAAATTTATCTACGCCCTACGTTTTTATAATCGATAAGGAAAGAAGCCTACGCGGCCGCGACGACGATGAAGACGAAGGAGTAATGTACGGTTTTGATTCCAGTACCATTGCAGAGATCAATAATAAAATGAGCGACGACGTAAAAGTGCTGCTTGCAGAATATAGAAGAGCATTAAAAAAGTACAATAAAGACAGGGAAATTTAGACCTTTGGCTATGCTCAGGGTACTTTATTTTTGATAGAGTATCTAGAATACCAATAAGCTATAGAAATAGAAAATAATAACAAACAATAAGCAATAAAGAATAATATCCGTGAAAAAAAATTATTCATACATCGGCATTTCATTCATTATCTTGGTTTTTGGAATTTGGGCGGTGCCCAAGATTATCACCACGCTATCGGAACCCGATCTGGCAACTATCGGTAAAGTGCCGGACTTCAGTTTCACCAATCAGGATGGAAAGCAAATAACCAATGAAGATTTTAAGAATAAGGTTTATGTTGTAGAATTCTTCTTTACAACCTGTCCTTCAATTTGCCCAATTATGACGGAGAGTATGCTAAAAATCCAAAATGAGTTTTTGGGAAATCCGAAGGTGGGAATTGCCTCGTTCTCCATCGACCCTGAGTACGACACTCCCGAAATTTTAAAGGAATATGCCAAGAATAAAGGAATAACAAAACCCCAATGGCACCTATTAACCGGTGAAAAGGAACAAATTTTTAAGCTTTCGAATGAAGGTTTTAACCTCTATGTAGGCGAAGGCTCAGAAGTTGATGGCGGTTTTGAACATTCCGGCTTTTTTGCCCTTATAGACCAGGAAGGCAATATTCGCTCTAGAATAGACGAAAACGGCAACCCAATTATTTATTATGACGGGTTGGACGACAAGGCGGTAAATATGCTTAAGGAAGACATTAAAAAACTTTTATAGGGATGCAAACTTCATTAGACAACACAAAAAAATATAATCTCTGGATTTGGATTCTATCTATCGCAATTCCGGTAGCGGTAGCGGTATTGTTTACAGTAAAAATTCCAGGTGTGGAACGCCTTTGGTTTTTACCGCCCATTTATGCCACAATAAATGCAATTACTGCAATTATCTTAGTGGTTGCCGTTTTTCAAATTAAAAAAGGCAACCGAAAGCTTCACGAGCGGCTTATGAAAACTGCCATAGTTTTATCGGCGCTGTTTTTAGTGCTGTATGTGGCTTACCATATGACGTCCGATTCTACTCCGTTTGGGGGTGAGGGTCTTATAAAATACGTGTATTATTTTATACTTATAACGCATATTTTACTTTCAATTATAGTTATTCCTTTTGTGCTTATAACTTTTGTTAGGGGTATTTCGGGACAGTTTTATAAGCATAGAAAAATAGCGCGTTTCACTTTTCCGCTTTGGTTGTATGTAGCGGTTACCGGCGTAATTGTATATTTAATGATTTCGCCCTATTATTAATAGGAAGTATTGCCTAACCTGATTTAAAAATGAACAATAAAAAGCTTCTAATATTAGTAATTGTGTTGCTGTTACTAGCAGTTCCGGCAGAGGCGCAGTGTGCCATGTGTCGCGCTGTCTTGGAAAGCGAAGAAGGAGGCGAAACCGCAAAAGGCATCAATAATGGTATTGTTTACCTTATGATCTTTCCATATTTGCTAATTGCCGCTATCGGGTTTGCCATTTATCGCAGCCGCAAAAAGGCACGCCAGGAAAAATCGCTTTAGTTTTTTATCAGAAACTGTAACACTTCCTCACTCTCTTAGTCTTATTAAAGGACTGAAAGCGCTATTGGTTTTCAAGTCTTAATAAGAATTTCACATTTGGGGGCAATTTCCCTGTAATTTGCAAATCCATAAATTTCAATATGATAGAAATTAAAGACCTTCATAAATCGTATCACATGGGCAAAAATTCGCTTCATGTTTTAAAAGGAATAGATTTCTCGGTTACTGAAGGCGAAATGGTTTCCATTATGGGTTCCTCTGGCTCCGGAAAATCTACGCTGCTGAATATTCTAGGAATTCTTGATGAAGCAGATGAAGGCACTTATAATCTGGATGGCACTTTAATTAAAAATTTAAACGAAAAAGTTGCAGCGCGTTACCGCAATAAATTTCTGGGTTTCATTTTTCAATCCTTTAACCTTATTAATTACAAATCGGCGCTAGAAAATGTAGCCATGCCGCTTTATTATCAAGGCGTAAAGCGAAATATTCGCACTGAAAAAGCAATGCACTATCTTGAAAAAGTTGGGCTTGCAGACTGGGCGTCGCATCTTCCCAGTGAACTTTCTGGCGGACAAAAACAACGGGTAGCAATTGCCCGCGCCCTGGCCAGCGACCCAAAAGTTTTATTGGCCGATGAGCCAACGGGAGCGCTGGATACAAAAACTTCATACGAGGTAATGGAGCTAATACAGGGCATCAACGATGAGGGAAAAACAATTCTTATTGTAACCCACGAAGATGATATTGCCCATATGACCAAACGAATTGTAAACCTAAAAGATGGGTTAATTATAGATGACTCTGTGGTAACACAAGTAAGGGCAAAAAGCGGGGCTTATGTTTAATATTGAACGCTGGCAAGAAATATTCGAAGCCATTGGCAAAAACAAATTGCGAACCTTTTTAACGGGGCTTTCCGTGGCGTCCGGTATTTTTATTTTGGTTATTCTTCTTGCCATTGGCCAGGGCATGTCTAACGGGGTGGCCAAGGAATTCGAAAGAGACGCTACTAACCGTATTAGTGTTTGGACCAATGTTACTTCAATTGAATACAACGGCCTAAACCCAGGCCGAAGAATAGAAATGGATAATCGCGATTATGAAATGGCGGTAAATAAAAATAGCGATAAAATTGTACTTAAGTCTGGAGTTTATAGTAGATGGGGTCAATTAACCACTTACAAAAAAGAGAGCGGAAGTTATAGAATAGAAGGCGTTAGGGGCGATTATCAATTTCTGGAGAACGAAACCTTGATAATGGGCCGATATATTACTGAAAACGATCTTAACTCTTTTGAGAAAAATGCGGTAATAGGGCATAAGGTGTATCTCGATCTTTTTAAAGGGAAAGATGCGCTTGGAGAATATATCGATATAGGCGGTATACAGTTTAAAGTTGTGGGTGTTTATTCAGATCCTGGTGGGGAACGTGAAGAAACCAGAATTTTTATTCCCTTAACAACCGCACAGCGTGTTTACAATGCGGGCGATAAACTTCGGTCTTTGGCCTTTACATTGGACAAGCACGATAAGTTTGACGATGCGCTGGCTGCTTCTGAAGCATTCTCGGCAAGCCTTGAAGCCGATTTAAAAACAAAACATGCTATAGCCCCAAATGATGAAAGGGCCGTAAATGTTAACAATACTCTGGAATCTACAAAAAAGTTTTACGACCTAAATAATATGATTCGTTGGTTTTTCTGGGGCGTGGGTATTTGTACCATAATTGCGGGCGTTGTGGGCGTTAGCAACATTATGCTAATTATCGTTAAGGAGCGCACTAAAGAAATTGGCATTCGCAAAGCCATAGGCGCCCAACCTTGGTCAATTATCGGAATGATTCTGCACGAATCTATTTTTGTTACCGCCATTGCCGGATTTGTAGGTTTAATATCTAGCCTGCTATTATTGCAACTGGTTGGGCCATTAATTGAAACAGATTACATCCGCAATCCTTCCGTAAATTTTTCAGTAGCTATTACAACCGTAGTTATACTAATTGTGGCTGGAGCAATAGCAGGTTTCTTTCCTGCTTATAGAGCCGCAAATATTAAACCCATAGAAGCTTTGCGCGATGAGTAACCTATTTAGCAGAGATAGTTGGGCAGAAATTATTGAAGCCCTTAGTAGCAATTGGTTCAGAACAGTGTTGACGGCCTTTGGAGTGCTTTGGGGTATCTTTATTTTGGTAATATTGCTAGCCGCTGGCAACGGTTTGGAAAATGGAATAAAACAAGGTTTTAACGGCATGGCAACAAACTCCATGTTTATGTGGTCGCAAACTGCTTCGCAACCGTACAAAGGCTTGCCAAAAGGCCGGAGGTACAATTTTAAAACAAATGACGTTGAAGCCATAAAACAAAACGTGCAAGGTTTGCGTTTCGTTTCGCCCCGAAATCAATTAGGCGGTTTCCGCGGAAGTAACAATGTGGTTCGCGGTCTTCAAACTGGCGCTTTCAATGTTTATGGCGATTATCCCGAAATTATCCAACAACAACCCATGGATATTACATCTGGGAGGTTCGTTAATTATTCCGACATCAACGAAAAGCGCAAGGTTGCCATTATCGGCAGCGGGGTGCAAAGTGCATTATATGATGCCAATGAAGAGGTCATTGGTTCGTACATAAAAATTAACGGTGTTAATTTTATGGTTGTCGGTACCTATAAAAAGAAGGGCAACAACGGCGATCCGGAAGAAATGCAAAAGGAAATTTACGTGCCGTTTACGGCTTTTTCTCAAGCCTTCAATATGGGCGATATTGTAGGGTGGATGGCAATTACCGCCGAAGATGACTATTCTATTACCGAATTAAAATCGCAAGTTTTTGATGTAATAAAAACGAGGCACACAATTAACCCCGACGACGATCGCGCCATCGGAAACTTTGATCTTTTTCAAGAATACAGCAAAATTTCCGGCCTATTTACGGCACTTAATTTTGTTGCCTATTTCGTAGGCATTTTAGTGTTACTGTCGGGAATAATAGGCATTAGTAATATTATGCTAATTGTAGTAAAGGAACGAACTAAAGAAATTGGAATCCGTCGCGCTTTAGGCGCTACACCCGGAAGCATTCGTTCACAGATTCTGTTAGAATCCATCTTCTTAACCATCATTTCTGGAATGGCTGGCATTGTATTGGCCTCGGCGGTACTTTGGCTCGTTAACTATCAACTAAGCGGAATGGATACCAGCGAAATGATGTTTATAAACCCTTCGGTTAACATTGGCGTAGTATTTATTGCCCTAACAATTCTGATTGTTTCAGGGTTATTGGCAGGATTAATTCCCGCGCAGAATGCTATAAAGGTAAAACCGGTTGAAGCCTTACGAACAGAATAAATCTATTTTTGATAATTGAATATTTTTAATAAAATGAAAAAAACAAAAACCATAATAATCCTTGCTACCATAGCGGTAACGTTTACAGTTTGTATGTTTTGGCTATATTCCAAAAACATTGAAGATCCAATTGTTTATGAAACTGAAAAACCGGTAATGGGTTCTATCGTGAAAAAAACTGTGGCTACGGGTAGCATTGTTCCGAAGGACGAAGTGCTTATAAAACCGAATATTTCCGGAATTATCGACGAGATTTTTGTTGAAGCAGGTGAAATTGTAAAAGCTGGAGACCTTATTGCAAAAGTGAAAGTTGTGCCCAATGTTTCCTCTTTAAACAGTGCCAAGAATAATATTAACAGCGTGCGCACCCAAGTTGAAACCGCCCGCCTTGCTTTTGAAAACCAAAAGAACATCTACAATCGCCAAAAGGAATTATTTGAAAAAGGGGTTATCTCTGCCAATGATTTTGACAATGCCCAATTAGCATTCAATCAAGCAGAACAACGCCTAAAACAAGAAAGGGTAGGGCTTACAGCGGCAAGTCAGAATTACGATATCGTAAAAACTGGTACAACCAGCGGCATGGGCTCTTCGGCCAATACCGAGATTCGCGCCACGGTTTCAGGAATGGTACTGGATGTTCCCGTTAAAACCGGAAACCAAGTAATTGAATCGAACAATTTTAACGACGGAACTACAATTGCTACCATTGCAGATGTAGACAAAATGATTTTTGAAGGAAAGGTAGACGAAAGCGAAGTGGGAAAAATAAAGGAAGGGCTACCGTTAGAAATTACGGTTGGCGCGCTGCCCGATAAAACCTTTGACGCCGAACTGGATTACATAGCTCCAAAAGGCGTAGACGAAAATGGTGCCATTCAATTTGAAATAAAAGGTACCATGAAAAATTTAGGAGCCACTTCAACCTTTATTCGAGCAGGTCTAAGTGCGAACGCTTCCATTATTCTGGCGAAAGCAGAAAATGTACTCACCATTAAAGAAGCTTTAGTGCAGTACGATCCAAAAACCCAAAAGCCCTTTGTTGAGGTAATGGTGGGCGATCAAAAATTTGAGAGAAAAGAAATAGAATTAGGAATAAGCGATGGTATAGATGTGGAAATTAAAAACGGCATTGCCAAAGACGATAATATAAAAGTATGGAACCAATTAAAACCTGCAACTGTTACTAGATAATTGACACTTATACTCACTATTCGAGCAGTTTCCCATTAATTTTAAAAAATATAATTTCAGAAATTTTGTAACGCAATAGCTTTGCAAAAGACTTATTCATCAATAGAAAAACTTATGAAGAAGCTAGCAATCCCTTTCTTTTTTTTAATACTCAGCATTTCCCTTTCCGCACAAACAAAACAATGGACCTTACAAGAGTGCATTAACCATGCTTTGGAAAATAATATTTCGGTAAAACAAAGCGAGCTTGAGTTGGAAAACAGCGAAATAGATAAACTGGAAGCAATCGGAAATTTCTTGCCTTCAATTAACGCCAACGCTACTGCTTCAAAAAATACTGGATTAAGTCTAAACCCAACAAACAACCAGCTTGAAAGTACTACGTTTGGTTCGGCCTCGGGTTCCATTAATGTTGGGCTTACCCTCTTTGATGGTCTTAGAAATATTCGAATCTTTCAGCGCTCCAAACTTTCACGCTTGGCGGCCCAATATAGATTAGATAAAATGAAGGACGATATTGCCCTGGCCGTCGCTAATTCATATTTACAGGTTTTGTTGAACAAAGCAAATCTC
>CAXBDO010000065.1:0-9477 GCA_963974165.1 uncultured Aequorivita sp. | reverse complement strand
CTTCTCCATATTTAATTCTTTTTCTGCTGCTGCCGGCGAATTATCGTCCAGTTTGCCGTAATCCTTTTTAATTCCCAATCTGGTTTGGAATTCTGGCGAGAGATTTACTTCTTCATCAAACGACTTTTGAAAGAAATTGTTCACTTTTTCAGACTCCGCAGTAATTTCCTCTTCTGAAAAGGTATCGGTTGTTTTTTCTGTTTTACAGGAAATAATTAAAGTGAAGGCGGCAATTAATAGAAAAAGCTTTAAGAATTGTTTGTTCATAGCGTAATTTTATGTTTCAGACTTTTTTTAAATATAAGGATTGTAGTAGTGTAATTCTTTATAAATTTTTGGCTTCCACCACTTTTTTGATGTCTTCTAAATCTTTATAGAGTAATTTTTTCATAGATTTTTTTAGCATTCCATTAAAAATAGCATCTAACAATTTACCTTTAAAAGAGACAGCTTCTGAGCTAAATTCCATCATCAACACCGAAGCATTGCCCTGCTCGGTAATTTTTAAAATTGTTCTATAAATAGCGCCATGGCTCTCGGCTCTCGTTTTGTAATACACGTTTTCTTCGGCTTCAGTAATCCACATAGTTTCTGTAGAAGTTTTACCGAATACAGTTCTAGTTTCCTTCCATTTAAAACCTACCAAGGAGTTCGTAGGGTTTTCGATAATTTCAATTTTTTCGATCCCAGTAATTGTATTTGCAGAATTTTTGATGTCAGTAATTACTTGCCAAACCTTTTCTTTGGGGGCGTTTATAGTTATATCGACTGCTGTATTCATAATGTTTTAATTGGTTAGGTTGGGCATAATCGTTTCCATATCACTTTAATGTGCAGACATATTCCTATTTATTTATCCGTTTTTCTCATAAAATCAAATGCTCCTTTGCGCAGGTTTATATCGTATTCCAAGAAAGCTTTTAAGCAGACCAAAAAATTAGCCCAACCGCCAGAATTACTCAATGCCCAATCAAGATTTTTTTGATTTAATTCCTTTTCACCTTCGGTAATTTTAACAACAGTACTCCCATCCGCTTGTTTTAACAGCCGAATATCTACCACCGTTTCAGGATCCCACACAAATGAAATTGATTCATTCTTTACCAAAGCAGTTACCTTTACAGGAAATGTATCTTCAAATTCTGGGAATTTCCAGATTACTTCTTTGCCATTTTCCAAAGAACCACTACTCTCCGAAATAAAGTAGTTGGTCATTTTTTCTGGATTTACGATGCCTTCAAAAACTACCTCAACCGGTTTTTGAATTTGTAGGGATGCTTTTGCCTTAAGTTTCATTGTTAGCGTAATGATTGGTTCGAGATATAAACCTAATCAAATTTTTATAAAGATGAATTTAAATCAGTTACAACGCACGAATCGGGAATCTTTATTAAAATTCCATTTAAACACCATAAAACTATTGAACCTTAAATAGATTGGTTATAAGCCTCGCTTATCCAAGCTTTTAATTCGGCATCAATTTGAGCAACTTCTGTTAATTGCACGCGGTGCGTACACATAGTACCAAACGGTCCTGAACTTTCAAGTCGTGTTGTCGTAGGTTTGTCTTTAAGTTTTAAACCTAAGTCAATCCGCGATTTAGTTGCGGGTTTGATGAGTACAAATTGTCTTTTGCGAATTACGCTTACGCTATCTTTTTTAGGCGTTATTTCTACATCTGTCTCTAATAATTTTACATAGGCTATAAGCGCATCATAAATAGGTTTAAGGTTTTCTTTGCCTTTGTATTGATTAGCCACTAAATCTTCTGCCGAATTATCCTCATCCTTAGCCAAAGTGACAATTGTATTGGCGAAACCGTGCGTTACATTGTGTTCTGTTTTTAGGAATTTAACGCCTTCCGAATGTTTCGCAAAGGATTTTGCTATTAATATTTTCTTCCATTCCACCAAAGATTTACCTGTTTTCTCAGGCATATTGTCAATCATTGTTTGTAAAGCTTTGTCCATTATAAAGTGTTGCATTTATATAGCTAATATAGAAGCTATATTTAGACGGATTACCGTCAATTGTAAAAATACTAAACTTGGATTGGAATCCACTTCAGGATTTCTATATCTGTTGGCATCGCGTAATTTTTGAAAGGAATTAGTTAAGACAACAATTTGCTAAAAAAAACATCACCCTATCAACATATTATAAGGTCGCGATATAATATTTGCAAGTTCTGGTATGCTCATAAGCCTAACTTTTCTTAAAAATTCTTTCCCTTCAAAAAATACCAATAATGTTGGCGCCGAGAAAACACCAAATGTTCCAGAAATATCGGGTGCTTTCTCTATTTGTACGTGCACGTATTTTATAGCAGGAAATTGCGAAGTAAGCATTTCCTCAACTTTAGGTCGCAATGCTTCACACACCCCGCAATTGGGCGCAGAAAAGTAAACCGCCACGGCAGTTTCAGTAGCGATTAATGTTTGTAGGGTCTCGCTATTCATCCTGGAAAAATTAGTTGTCACTATCGCTATTTTCCTTAATCCCAAAAATTTATGCATTGGGATGCTTTCTTCAAAGGTGGTTTTTATAAGTTCTAAATTGTTTTGGAGTATTTTATATTATTTTTTCAACCCTCATAATTTTAACGACAGGCGTTACCACAAGGGTGTAGGTTAGTTTATAAGTGTTTCAAATTTAAGCAATGCCTGAAAGAAACTACCTTAAATTAATGCGAAAGATATCTTTGGGAAGTAGCAAAATTAGCCGTTTAAGGAAAAACGAAATAACTATCTTTGCGCAATAATCAATATCAACAGAAAATAAGTACTTATCAATGAACTACTTCTCTACCAACTTCACCCTTGGCATTCTTGGCGGCGGACAGTTGGGCAAAATGATGCTCTACGAAACCCGCAAATGGGATATCCGCACCAGCGTTTTAGACCCTAGTCCCGAAGCACCTTGCCGCATTGCCGCAGACAATTTTGAACAGGGCGACCTTATGGATTTTGAAACGGTTTATAACTTCGGAAAAAAGGTTGATGTACTTACTTTTGAAATTGAGGGCGTAAATATTGAAGCCCTGGAAAGGTTGGAAAACGAAGGCATAAAAGTGTATCCAAGCGCGGCAACGCTGAGAAATATTCAGGATAAAGGTGTGCAGAAGCAGTTTTATAAAACACACCAAATTCCCACTTCGCCGTTTAAGGTTTACAAAGATAAGAATGAATTAAATGAAGCTATTGTTCGCAAAGAATTGCATTTTCCTTTTGTTTGGAAAAGCTGTACTGGCGGCTACGACGGCAAGGGCGTAAGTATTATACGCGATGCCGAAGCTACCATTCCACTTTCAGAAGGTGCTTGTATTGCTGAAAAACTTATTCCTTTTAAAAATGAACTGGCGGTAATTGTAGCAAGAAATGCTTCCGGCGAAGTAAAAACCTATCCCGTTGTTGAAATGGAATTCCACCCCGAGGCAAACCAAGTGGAATACGTAATCTGCCCTGCAAGAATAGACGAAACCGTTGCAAACAAAGCAAGAGCGATTGCAGCAAAAGTTTCCGAAGCTTTTAAACACGTTGGTCTTTTGGCTGTTGAATTGTTCCAGACCGAAGACGATGAAATTCTTGTAAATGAAGTCGCTCCCCGCCCCCATAACAGCGGTCATTACAGCATTGAAGCCAGTTATACCAACCAATTTGAGCAGCAAATTCGAGCAATCTTAGATCTGCCATTGGGAAATACAGACAGCAAAGTAGGCGGCATTATGGTAAACCTAGTTGGCGCCGAAGGTCATACCGGGCAGGTGGTTTATAAAAACATAGAAAAAATATTGGCGATGGAAGGCGTAACGCCCCACATTTACGGCAAAAAAGAAACGCGACCTTTCCGCAAAATGGGCCACGTAACTATAGTAAACAAAGATTTGAACGAAGCGCGAAAAATTGCGGAGGAGGTTAAGAAGACGATTGAGGTAATATCGCAATAACAATGAACTGCTGCAAAAAATGCACAAACTCAAATAGAAAGAAAAAGAAAATGATGATAACCGTCGTTTTAAACTTAATGAAAGATTAACAAGTAATATTAAATTTCAAGTTCCGATTTGCAAAACTTGGAACTTGAAACCTGAAACCTGAAACCAGATATGAGCAAAGTAGCAATAATAATGGGAAGCACCAGCGATCTGCCAGTAATGCAGGACGCCGTAGATATTTTAAAGGAATTCAATATAGTAGTGGAGGTTGACATTGTTTCGGCCCACCGCACCCCCGATAAACTTTTTGATTACGGAAAGAATGCACATACGCGTGGCATTTCGGTAATTATTGCAGGGGCAGGCGGCGCAGCGCACCTTCCGGGAATGATTGCTTCGCTATCGCCTCTGCCCGTAATTGGCGTACCCGTAAAATCCAGTAATTCTATTGATGGTTGGGACAGCATTTTATCTATTCTTCAAATGCCAGGCGGTGTACCGGTTGCTACCGTTGCCCTTAATGGCGCAAAAAACGCTGGAATTCTTGCCGCACAAATTATTGGCGCTTCCGATAAAACGGTGTTGGATAGGATAATTGCATATAAAGAAAGCCTGAAATTAAAAGTGGAAGAAGGCGCGGAGAAAGTGCGCAGTGGGAAGTAGCAGTGGTCAGTATTCAGTGTTCAGTGTTCAGTGGTCAGTGTTCAGTGTTCAGTGTTCAGTTAATTTGTTTTTTTTCAAAGACAGATGGCCACAAATTAACACTGAACACCTAACGTCTACCGTCTACCGTCTATAGTCTATAGTCTATAGTCTAATAATCCAAACGTCCAAAAATCTAAAAATCTTCAATGAATCCCCTATTACAACCCTACAATACCGCCCCATTTTCAAAAATAGAAAACGAGCATTTTCTTCCGGCCATCAGTCAATTGATTGAAAAAACGAGAGCAGAGATTGACGCCATAACATCAAATCCCGATGCGGCTACCTTTAAAAATACGGTGGAAGCTTTGGAAAATACTGGCGAGCAATTAGATCGGGCCACAAGTATTTTCTTCAACTTAAACAGCGCCGAAACCAACGACGAAATTCAGAAAATAGCACAGGAGGTTTCGCCTATGCTCACTGAATTCAGTAACGATATGTTGTTGAATGAGGCTTTGTTTGAAAGAATAAAAACGGTTTACAACCAAAAAGATTCTTTAAATCTTACCGAAGAACAGCAAATGCTGCTCGACAAAAAATCCAAGGCGTTTTCAAGAAACGGTGCCAATCTGTCAGACGAAAAAAAAACGGAACTGCGCAAGATTGATACGGAGCTTTCAAAACTGAGCCTCACTTTTGGCGAAAATGTTTTGGCTGAAACCAATAAGTTTGAACTTCATATTACAAACAAAGAAGATCTGTCCGGTCTTCCGGAAGGGGTCATAGAAGCAGCGGCACAAACTGCAGAAGAAAAAAACAAGGAAGGTTGGGTTTTTACCTTAGATTACCCAAGTTACATACCTTTTCTAACCTATGCCGATAATCGCGACCTGCGCAAAAAAATGGCTATAGCCTTTGGCGCAAAAGGTTTTAATAATGACGCTTTAGACAATCAGCAAAATGTACTGCAAATTGTAAACCTCCGCCAGAAACGCGCAAATTTATTGGGTTATAAGAGTCACGCCCACTTTGTGTTGGAAGAGCGCATGGCTGAAACTCCACAAAAAGTTACTTCGTTTTTAAACGAATTGCTTGAAAAAGCAAAACCCGCCGCCAGAAAAGAATTTGAAGAACTTACCGCATTTGCAAAAGAACTGGACCACATAGACCATTTGGAAAAATGGGACGGCGCCTATTATTCGGAAAAATTAAAACAGAAATTGTTCAATTTAGACGATGAAAAACTAAAGCCCTATTTTGAATTAAAAAACGTTATCAATGGCGTATTTACGGTTGCGGAAAAACTTTTCGGAATTTATTTTGAAGAAGTACACAACATCGATAAATACCATGCCGACGTAAAAACGTATGAGGTAAAAAATGAGGACGGTGGAATGGTTGCATTTTTTTATGCCGACTTCCATCCGCGTGCTGGTAAACGCAATGGGGCTTGGATGACATCGTATAAACCGCAACAAATAAAGGACGGTGAAAACGATCGTCCGCATATTTCCATCGTTTGCAATTTTACAAAACCTACGGCGAGCAAGCCTTCGCTTTTAACTTTTAACGAAGTAACCACTTTATTCCACGAATTTGGGCACGCCCTGCACGGGATGTTGGCGAACACCCACTACCCTAGCCTTTCGGGCACGAGCGTGTATTGGGATTTTGTTGAATTGCCTAGCCAAATTTTAGAGAATTGGTGCTACGAAAAAGAAACTTTGGAGCTTTTTGCCAAACATTATAAAACCGGCGAAGTAATCCCGATGGAATATGTTGAAAAAATAAAAGAGTCTGCTACCTTTTTGGAAGGAATGGCAACCCTGCGGCAGTTGAGCTTTGGTTTGCTCGACATGGCTTGGCACGGTAGCAACCCTTCAGGAATTGAAGATGTAAAGGCCTTTGAAGTTGCCGCCTTTAACGACACCCAACTTTACCCAGATGTTAGGGAAAATTGCATGAGTACTTCGTTTTCGCATATTTTCCAAGGTGGGTATTCTGCGGGATATTATAGCTATAAATGGGCAGAGGTGCTGGATGCAGATGCCTTTGCGTATTTTCAGCAGGAAGGGATTTTCAACAAAACGGTGGCCGATAAATTTAAAAATTTCGTGCTTTCGCAAGGAGGAACTATAGACCCGATGGAACTTTATATAAAATTCCGCGGGCAAAAGCCCGATCCGGAAGCGCTTTTAAAACGGGCAGGATTGCTATAAAAAAAGACCCCAAAGGTTTTGGAAACCTTTGGGGGCTAAAATTTTTTCTGTCAGAATTTAATTCAATATAAACTTCTTCGCAAAGGTGTGCCCATTCTCCAAAGCAAAATGCGCAATATAAAAACCTTGGGCAAATTGGTTAAGTTGAATACTTCCGTTTTCAGTATTCACTTTTTCTGAAAGAACTTTTTGGCCCGCCACGTTGTAAACAGAAACTTCCTTAACGTTTGAAACCGTATTGTTCAATCGATAATTCAAGGTTTTATCCTTAACGAAAATTCGGATGGCATTTTCAGAAAAGTCATCAACCGATAACGTTTGCGGCTTTGCAGCTTCAATTAAAAATTCAAGTCCAAGTTTTGCAAATTTCACGCTATGGTCTGGCGTATTGAAAAACGCATAAATATCGCCCGGGCTGTGGATGTTTGGATTGTCCTGCCCCATTGCGGCCTCAAAAGGAAAAGCGGCGTCGTACCCATTTGCAGCCCAACTAGCGTGGTCTGAACAGCCATAACCGCACTCGGTAAACCCATAAGTAAAACTGTGTGGGCCCGAAGCATTGTAATGATCCATCAAATCTGTTAGGTACAGGTTTAGGTTGCTGCTGTTATACCAGTCTGTAGTAATATAAATATCATTGCTTGAGCCGTTATAACCAGTCATATCAAACTGTACATAAGCGGCTACATTTACACCGTTATTTGCGTATTCCTCGGCAATTTCGGCTGAACCTACCAACCCAATTTCTTCGGCGGCAAAAGCCATTACCTCTATACTTCTATTTGGCACAAAATTCTTTTCCAAAAGAATGCGAACCATTTCATTTAAAGATGCAATTCCCGAAGCATTATCATCTGCGCCCGGCGCAAAATTCTTGTCGCCAAAAGTAGTTGAATCTATATGGCCACCAATAATTACAAATTCGTCTGGCGTATTTGCCCCGTCGAAAGTTATAATTACAGAAGGCATAGGTGTGTTAACGTGATTAAAAATACGGGTGTGCACATCGGTCCTGCCAGAAGCGGTTATCATTAAATCCCATTTTGCCTGTTGGTCCAATACGGCATTTACCGCTTGCGATTTGGTGTGGTACCTTGTGCCATACCCTTGAAGGTTTAAAATATTATCTTCAATATTTTGACCGCTAACAAGGTCGAGGCATTCATTTACAAACACATCCTCAGTAATGCTGTAATCTATTTGCGGACTTCTGCGTTGCACCGGCTCCAGTGCTTGAAGGGCCTTTTCTGCCGTGGCCCTAAAAATATAGCCCGGCCCGTGGGTCTTTACATTATCGTGTATGCTGTGCGATACTTCCTCGGTAAGCAAAACGGCAGCCTGTCTGTCATTGCTTGCCAAAATGGTAATCCCTTCCGGATAAAGCGTCTTAAAGGTAAGCGCATCTGCAGCGTCCATCGTTGCATAAAATGCATTATCGTGTTGGGCAAAGCCCACCAGCGTAAATAATAGGAACATTAAAATTCCTGTAGTAAATTTTTTCATGGGAAATTTTATAGCGTTTATACTCGTAAAATTATAACAACTATTCCACTTTAAAGCGCATTTTAAAAGTTTAACTATTTCAGAATATTTAAGTTGGAAAAAATGTGTTTGCGTGGAGACTTTTATAAATTCAAAAAATGAATGCAGTATTAAAAGCATCCAAAGATACTGCTGCCAAAAAACTATTTAATAATGATTTCCGTAATTGTTATAGAACTTCCCTATTTTTGAAATGGGATTAAACCTATTGCTGTGGAATTATTAGATGAAAACCTTTGGGTAGACAAATATGCCGATTACCTATACAATTACACTATTGTTAGGGTGAATGATGCTGTGGTGGCGGAAGATTTAATTTCGGAAACTTTCTTGGCAGCGCTTAAGTCGAAGAAAAATTTTAAGGGCGAAGCAACCGAACGCACTTGGCTTATTTCAATTTTAAAGCGAAAAATAATTGACCACTACCGAAAAATAAATTCGAAGAAAGGAAAGGCGGAGGTACATATTTCATATAAAAATGAAGATTCTGAAGGCGATTGGTTGGAAGAAAATGCCGCAGACCCATTCGATAAAACAGCGGAAGACGCTATGGAAAATAAGGAATTGGGCCTTGTAATTCTAGAATGCCTGGACAAATTGCCCGAAAAACAGGCGAAAATTTTCAAATTGAAAACCGTTGAAAATTACGATACCGAGGCTATTTGTAAAGAATACAATATTACGCCGTCTAACTTATGGGTAATCATCCATCGGGCGCGTAAAACCTTGGCAGAGTGCTTAGAAAAAAATTGGTTTAATTAATCTATATGAAGTATTTTTTGAGTTGTAAGAAAGCCGCAGAATTGTGTGATAAAGCTCAATATTCAGAAGCTGGGCCGTTTGCAAAATTACTGCTGCGCATACACGTATTTATCTGCAAGCCCTGTAAAGGCTACACAAAACAAAATACCAAGCTCACCGAAACCTTACAATCGGCCAAATTGCAGGCGCTTGCCCCAGAAAAAAAGGAATTTCTTCGGAACCAAATTCAAACAGAAGTTCAAAGAGAACACGGCGAAAGCACTGCGTCGATCAGCAGGATTGAAGTAGATCATAAGTAAAACATTATTAACTAATGTAAAAGATAAATATTACTTATGCTATTAAAGAATAGCCCCCGAATGGCTTAGAGGG
>CAXBDO010000064.1:0-9478 GCA_963974165.1 uncultured Aequorivita sp. | reverse complement strand
GTGAACTGTATTTTTGCATAATCATATTTTTCGCCCCCAGCATTTTCTATGGCTTTATCTATAATCTGTTGGGCCGTAAGCTCCTTGTTTTGATTGCAGGAAATGAAAAAGAGTAGAAAACCGATTATAGACAGAATGCGCATAGTTGTGTTTTTTTCAAAGATACGAATGAAGTTTATAATAGATGCCAAGGGCTAATTACATTTTGCACAATTGGGCTCGCCTATTAGATTTCCGTTTTTATCGAAATCGTACTTACAGCATTCATTAAAATTCTTCTTTAAAATGCCTTTCGCACGGCGTATGCGCGCCTTGAGGTTTGCAAGGCTTATAGCCAATATTGTTGCAGCCTCCTGCTGTTTTTTGCCTTGTAGGTAAACCAATTCAATAGGTTCTCTGTATAAATCGGGCAGTGCTTTTATAAAAGAATCGAAACAACAGATGTTTTCAAATTTTTCGGAAGGTATTCCGATTTCGCCTTTTTCAGCGGGAACGAATTTTGATTCCTGTTTATGGTAATCTGCAATTTCATTGCGGGCAATCTGAAAAACCCACGCCCGTGCTTTTTCGGCTTCCTTTAATTGGTGCAGGTTTTTATGGATTTTCAAAAACGTATTCTGAAAAATATCGTTTGTGGCAAATTCGCTTTTAACCTTTTTTAAAATAAAAAAGTACAGTTCCTCATTAAACTGTTGCCATATTTTTTGTGTTTCCATTTTCAAAAATAAAACAAAGGTTGGCTTTAATACCAACCTTTATTAATTTAACAACAACTGCATTTATTGCAATCGCATTTTCCACAGGGACAATTATATTGGGAACAATCATTACAGTTGCACTTGGTGCAATCGCAATTGGTACATTTACAAGTATTCAAAATTATAATTTTTAGGGTTTGTAGAGAAGACTGCAAATTCCCGAAAAGGATACATTATAAAACACTTTTTTTGAAATTGCTGTAAAATGAAAGATAATCCTGAAAATCCCAAAAAACAATAACGTTGAAATCCCGCGCCAATTAACGGTTTGCAAGTTTTGTTTCGTTATTTAAAATTTGTGCCACCGCCTGTCTGTATTTTATGGGGTTGGTAGCTTTTTTAATGGCTTTATAGGTTTTCTGCGGATTGGAAGTTGTTTGGTATCGTGGAATTCAGAGAAAATGGTCCATCTGTTTTCGGGATATTCGGTAGTGTTATTTTTTATCATGTTTGGCAAAAAAGGATCGGCAATAAGCCCACGGCCAATCATAAAATGGTCTAGGGATGGGAAGCGCGCCTCAATAGCCTTAAAGGCGGCAACGGTGGTAATATCGCCGTTATAGTACAGCTTGTGTTTGGTGCTGCCTATGCATTTTTCAAAGGCTTCCAAATCTACGGGGCCTTTATAGAGCTGTTTTCCTATTCGGGCGTGAATGGCAATATTTTTTAGCGGATAGTTATCCAAAATAGGAAACACCTCCAAAATTTCTTCTGCATGCTCGTAGCCCATCCGCATTTTCATGGAAACGATTATGTCGGTTTCGTTATGCGCCTTGTGCAAAACATCATTGATTTTTGAAGGCTGGCAAATTAGGCCAGAACCCATTCCAGATTTGGCGACCATGGGGTAGGGGCAACCCAAGTTCCAGTTCAGTTCCTTATAACCTAAACTTTGTACGTATTTGGCAACGTACACAAACTCGTCTGCATCGTTCGTAATTATCTGTGGAATTACTTCTAAAGTAGAATTGTTCTCTGGTAAAATATCGTTTTGATAGGATTGCTTAATGTTCAGTTTGCCATTCAGCCGAATGTATGGCGAATAGAAAGTGTCTATCCCCCCAAAATATTTATTGAAAGCGTTGCGAAACCTGAAATCTGTAAACCCCTGCAAAGGGGATGAAAGTAGGGTGGAAGCCATGAATTTGTTTAGTGCGGCAAAGATAGGCTAATTGGACGATGGTTTTTTATACCACGAATGCACGAATATTTTTGAGCTTTTACTGGACTATTTTTATTTCGAGTTAGGGGAGGAGACGAGCGGGACGCCCCCGCTAGTGGGGAGGTAAATAGTAATCTACGCAGATATTAGTTTTTTACTTTCCTCGGATTCACGTTCAGACCACAGAATAAAATCTGCATTTTTTGCTTTTAAAGCATCCAAAAATTCATTTTTAACTTCCTTGTCAATATTATTTATAATGGCAATCGCATTTACATTCTTTTTGGTGATTTTTTCTCTAACGGGTTTTATATCATCCCAAGCAAAAAGAAACGTTGGTAAATTCGATTTGTTTATTGTATTGAAAGACTTTATGACAATTTCTTTATTCTTTTTAGCTATTTGAAAATCAAAATTAAATTCTAAGCCTGTGGTTCCTTTTGAAATAAAATCTGGTGTATATATTATATCGTGAGAATCTAAATAATTCCGAACATCTTCCTTAAAAATTGAAGCAACGTTGTGATTTGATAATACATACAAATCATTAATTTCAATAATTGCTGAAAGAAAATTATGTTTTGATTGAGAAAAATTATCAACGTTTGCCTCGATTGTCAGTTCGTCATTTTCTGTTTTTACACCATAATTAATAAGAATAGTGTCTAAAATTGCTCTGCGTCTTTTTGAACCTTGAATATGTAACCCTTGAAGTTCTAAATTCGACATAGTTTCTCCGTTATCACTTAATTTTAAATGATTTCCATTCTTTTGAGCATATATCTCAATTGTATCATTAAAAGCTCCAACAAAAGGCGTGTTTATAAGAAACCAATCTGTATTATTATCCTTTTGGATAAAAGTTTTCTCTCTTAACCAATTGTAATAATTATCTACATATGTGTTTACCCAATTCAAAGTATTGCTTGTTGAATATTAATTAATGATTTTAAGTTGATTTTACGTGCAAAGTTAAATATTAAATCGGATATGTCTGATGGATGTGTAATGTCTTTAATCGGAAAATCAATGTCTGCTAATGGAATTGCCCAAGCTAAAGGTTTATATCCTTCTACATAGATATGCATATGATGTTCCGTTGGGTCAAACCATTTGTCAGCATAAGGAATAAGAAATTTAGGTAAGGTTGGAAGTATTTCTACTGGATTATTGTGTGTTCCTCTGTAATCAATCCTTAACAATCCAATATAAGAATTGCTTTCTAAATGATGAATTGAAGTTTTTAGAATAATCTTTTGATTTGTTGTTATTTCAACCCAAAAATTATAATCGGCATCTTGATGTGAAATCAAGTCCAATCTATTTTTCTTTTGTGATAAATCAATTGTTTGATTAGGGTCAGATAAAACCTTTTCTAAATCTAATAAATATTTTGCTTCTTGGTTAGTTAGCATTTCTTTTGGTATTATTTACAACATTTCCATATACACATGCTTCTTAACCCGGTGCGTATATACTACAATTGTATGAACGTTTATTTTCAAATATATTTAAAGGTAAAATAGCTCCATTACAGAAAACCGTAACAGCGAGCATTTTAATCGGGGAGAGAATCAAATATAACAATTATCAATATACAATTAGCAATTAACAATTAGCAATAATCAATGAACCTTAAATATCCATCAACTATCAACTATCAACCATCAACCATCAACCAATAACTATCAACTAAAAATTAGTTGCACCCGCTTTGGTTGTAGGCGGCGATGGCTTCGTAGTAAATATTATAGACACCAACAAAATTTGTGAGAATACGGCCGGCGTTGGGGTTGGCATCCCTAAATTTTTGAAGGTTTTCCTTTCTTGTTTTTTTGAAGGCTTTTCTAAATGCTTTGCGTTCGGCTTTATCCTCAATTTTTGCAGATATCGCTTCCAAAGGCTCAAGTAGTTTTGGGCAATCGAACATAAGGAGCTTTAGTTCGTTTAAGGCGGTTTTTACCACTACCTCGCTGTCCATCAATTGAAAAATCCCCAACTCAGATAGGGGCATAATGGCGTAGTCTTCATCCTTAAATTGCAGAAAATAGTAATAGCTTATACTAATCTCTCTCGTACGGCGATTATGGGTTGTAAGCTGGAAACCGTAGATTTCAATATCGCCTTCCATAACCAAGGGCATCCAGATTTTAGTGTCCGAAATTTCCAATTCGCCCTCCTTGTTCACCCCACCGGCGCGCAAGGGTTTATAGATCATCAAAGTTTGGTTATTTTCTACCAAAACTATTTTTAAAATATCGTCTGTGGCTATAGTTATAAAATCCTCATCGTCCAGGCTGCGTTTGTATTTTATGCTTTTGTCGTCCATATTGAATTTATCGACCACACTGCCAAAGGGTTTAATTTTCTTTAAAAAATTGTATTCCTGAAACGATTTTATATAGCCTATTTTAACATCGCCATCGTTCAAAAAAATGCTGCCCTCCAAATATTTGGCATTGGCGATACAGGAAATTAAAAGGATAGCAATAAATAAGAAATTTTTCATTTTTAATTAGGTTTTGGGGATTTGCTATAAATAAAAGAACCAAAAGCAAATCGCATTTTGGTTCCTTTTTATTAATTAGGGAATGTAAAATAACGCTTACTAGCTTTTTGCGCAGTTTGCGTTATAAATATAATACACTCTGAACGCTATACTTTCGGCTCCAATATCAAGGTTACTTTATTGAAATCTGCCGCGCTGTTAATTACTTGGCGGTAGTCTTCGTAAAAATCCTTGGCGATTATATTCACCTTATAAAATTCATCGGCTGTAATTACCAAGGTATCGCCCTTAATTTCATAAAACGATTTAAACATAAGCACCTCTTTTCCATTCTTGGAATAGGCGTGGTTAATATTAATATCGTCTGCATTGGCAATGCGGTAGCCTTCCGGAATCTGAATGTTTAGGGTGCGGTAGTAAGTGCGGGTAAACTCATCTTCCAACGGCAGGGTACGCTCGTTGTCCTGATACATCTGCACCTGCCTGCCAATTAGCTCGCCAACTTTAAATAGATAGCGGTTTCCAGCTTTTTCAACAAAGGCTTCCGATTCAAAATCCAACACAAACTGAAGGGGTTTTACACCGAAGAGGGCAGGGTCGGCATTAATCATTTCCTTAGATTTTATAGTGGCACTTTCATCCAGGTTTTTAGCAAAACCTTCAAGGATTTCGGTCATATCTTCTGCCGGAATAAGATGTGCATAGGGCTGTATATAACTAGCGTAATAGCCGCTCATGGAACGGTTCAATTTTATGGTGTTTTGGGTAAGATCTTCCGGATTAAATGAAACATCAACAATCATTTTATCTACCGTTTTATCTGCAGCAACGGGGTTTATATATTCAATTTTACCGGTGGCCGATTTAAAATCGCCCAGGGCAACTTCCTTAATGCTCAAGCCATAGGTATCTGTTAAATAGGCTGGCGGAAAGCCGTAACGGCTGGCGGTTTCAGTTGGCGCCATATATTTATCTGTTGCGGGAAAGTAAACGAGAAATTCATTCAGGTAAGTATTCGCCTCAAACTCCGGGTCAAATTTTAAATCCTGGCGGTCGCTGGTAATAATTAGTTCGTGCTTAATATCCAGAGTTTTAAACAAGGCGATATATAAATTTAAAATACCTCGGGTACTGGCAATTTTTTGGTCCAAAACGCTTTCAAGGTCGTTGCCCGCATTATTGCCTTGTTTTATGAAAACGTTGGTTTTAATATATGCTTCTAGGGTGCGGAGCAGATCATCTGTTTCCATATTCGATTTTACGCCTGCGCCATCCAAAAATTTTGAAATTTTCTTCTGAACTTTTTTGTCGATATCGTTGTAATAGTAGTTGTATAAATTCTGTGAAACCTTGCTGTATGAAGTAATATCCTTTGCATTATTGGCAAGGTTTTCATCCAACTTAAAAATTAGCGAAGCTACCGAAGCCTTGTAAGCCGACTGGGTTTCGCGCTCCAGGCCGGGTAGGGTTGCGGCGTGCATCGTCCAATGCAATTTGGTTTCTACAAGGGTGTCCAGCTTTGTTTCGGGCAGGCCGTTAAAACTTTTAAACTTGAAGATTAAATTTGAAGGCGAAAAAAGTTCGAACGTAATGTCCTTTTTATCGTAGTATGTTTGGAATGTAAGCCTCTTGCCCGAATATTCAGGGGCGCGTTTCACCAAATAATAATATTCTATAATACTTCCTTTTTCGATGCCTTCAAAGGCGAAGAATTTATAATCGCGTTTCGAATCTTCGTCTGTTGCGGTTAATATTTTTGAATCGTCCAGCACCATTAATTCGCCATTGGGCTTTATTACGCGGGCCTTATTTATAAGCAGTTCCGAATCGTTATCATAAGGTAAATACACCTTGTTATAATCTTCTATGCGCTCATCGCTATTAAGCCAAACAGCTTTATGTTCCAGGAAATACTCTACAAGGTCTTTGCCTTCAAAAATAAATTCGGTAACTATTTTATCTTTCACCCCAACAATAGAGGTGCTGTCTGCAACTTTTACGGAATAATTTGGGTTTGCATCCCAACTATAGCTTTTATAATACGGCGTTTCCTGTGCGAAGAGTAAAGGGGCAGCAAGTAGGAGCGCCCAATAGCAAATTAGTTTTTTCATAGTTTTTTATTCAGATTTTGTGAAGGTTACCACTTCCTTGTACGACTTTTCAATCTTGCCAATTAGGTCGTTAACCTCTTTTTGCTGCGCCAGGTTTAGGTTTATAAAATCGCAGTTTAGGGTATGTTTATATTGAATTTTTCCATCTACTTCCGCATAAAAAACGCTGGCTTTCATATAGTCGTTTCCAAAAGTTTGCGACGCCGGCAAGTAGCTTACCTTGTAGCCCTCCGGAATTTGAAGCTCGGTTTCAAAGGAATAAAAAGTTTTATGGTCTAGCTCAATATCGCGCTTGCGGTTTGGGTCTGTGCGGTATTTTGAAGCGTATTTGTTAAGGTTGAGGTTTAGAAAAATCTGATCTCCAAATTCCTTAAAATAATCGCCAATAGTGAAACTGTAAGTAACCATTAGGTTTTTATCATAATCGTCTTTATTGGTTTCAGAAATATTTTGGGCAATAAATTTGTTGTTGCCTTTTTGGAAAATTTCATTGAAATAAACATCGCGCTCGTTTTTGGTGTTTAAATTTCCTAGGGCATAGATGTAATCTATTTTATTATAGCCCGAAATCTCGGCTACGGTTGTACCAACAAGCTGTTTCCCTTCCAATTTAAGTTGGGTTTTATCTAAAATTGAATTCATTTCAGCAGGAATAATAGGCACTTTTGCAATGCGGTAATTACTGTCGTCCAAAGCAATTAGCGCCTCTTTTCCCTGAATAAAGGAGGAAGGGTAGGTAATGGGAATATTTCTTCCGGTAGCATCCAAATAATAAATATCGGTGCCGTCAAAATAGCTTAAAATCATATGGTTGTCTACCATAGGTGTTGGCACTTCCTCATAACTATACGGAATATCGCGGGTGCCAATCCAGGTTAGATTGCCTTTTAACCCAGCAATTTCCAGCATTTTAAAGAGAATGCTACTGTTGTCTTTACAGTCGCCGTATTTTTTCTTGAACACTTGGTTCGCTTCCCGGGGAATAAAGCCGCCAAGGGCATATTCAAAAGCTATGTATTTAATGTTGCGTTGGGTCCAGTAATAAATTGCCTTTACTTTTTCAAGATCGCTGTTTAAGCCATCGGTCAAACTTTTTGTAAGGGTAATCAATTCGGCATCTGCGGGCTCTTGGTTAACATCTTTCACTAAGGAATAGTACCAATTGTAAAGATCTTTGGTTTCATTAAGCACCGGCACCACATTGCCATTTATCTCATACGATGCTATAATGGGCACCACGTGCGGCAAAATATTTTTATAGGTAGAGGCTTGGCTTTCATAGTCGAAGGCTTTTACTTCCTTTACCTCCCAAGTGTAGGTTATCTTGCCGCGTTTTTCTTCTTTGGTGAAGACAATATCCATGCCCTCGGTATTGAATTGCTTGAATTTTAAATTAACCGAAGCATCGGCAGTGATGCTGAATTTGTTTTGTGCTATGGGCGAAAAATTGCCGAAATAGAAAGGCATCAAAAACCGCGGATTCTTAATCTTTTTGGAGTATTTCAACTGCGATTTCGACCCTTTTTTAAGGTTGGAATACACAAAGTTTACAGACTTTGTATCGTCGTAAAAAGATTCGCCCATTTCATCCTTTTCGGTAAAGACCGAAACTTTTTCTTCGCGGTATTTGCTGTTTTCAAAATTGAAGGATGAAGCCTGAATTTCATCCAATTCAAAAAAGCTGGAGAAATTTAGCGATTGCTGCGAATCCTGTGTTGCCGATTCATTTAAATATAAATTCTCTTCAATGTTTTCCTGCAGAATATCAAAATTGCCATTTTTGATGGTAATAAAAATATTCGACTCCTTATTGAGCACAACATAGGAAGCATCTGGATATTTGTCTTTATATTTCTGGAAATCCTCAGAAAATTGGGCCTGTGCCGAAGTAGCAACAAGCATTAAAATTAACCCTAGCTTTCTAAGACTAAAAAGTTTGTTGCGAGTATATATAGCCATTATAGTATTCTTCAATTTTTGTCTTTTTCCCTGTTTTGTCGTAACTGATTGCGCTGCCGGTTTGTAGGCCATTTTTAAAATTGGCTTCTTCCTTAAGCGTGCCATCTTCATAATACTTTGTTGCCTTGCCGTGTTGTTTTCCTATTAAATATTCGCTTTGCGATTTCAATTTGCCGTTAGGGTAATAGCTAAGTCTTGGGCCATTGTATTCGTCATTTAAAACGTTAAATTCATCTTTTAATTGGCCGTCGTAATAGTAGGTTTTATATACGCCTTCATTTTGCCCGTTTCTATATTCCAGGTCTCTAGAAATATTTCCATTGTCGTAATATGCAGTAATCTTGGCAGTTTGGTTTACAATAGGAACCATCGCCAATTCCTGGCCATCTTTCCCCATATGGCTGTAACCTATTAAGGTGCCGTGCTCGTAAAACCGAATTAATTGCAACTTTCCATCGGCGTTATAAAATACCTGCCGCCCGTGTTTGTCGCCATCCCGATATTCGGTAGTTGAATATAAGCTGCCATCTTCGTTATACGATTTGGAAGTACCAACGGAAAGGCCCATTTCATAATAATCTTCATCTTCAAGTTGCCCGTTTTCGTGATAGCGCAATAACTTGCCGTCTATATTTCCGAGAACGTAATTAACTTTAACGCGCGGTTTTCCATTTTCGAAATACCAATTCCAAGGGCCATGCTGGTCGCCATTTAAATATGCGCCCTCCGTTTCTAATTTCCCATTAAAGAAATACGCCTTATAGGGGCCGTGCTTTATGCCAAATTTATATGGATTCTCAGTATAGGTTTTGCCGTTGTAATGCTTGAATAGAAGAAGCGTATCAGTCTTTGAAGGCTTATAGTCTATCTGCTGAAATAGCTTTTCGTTACGGTCATAATATGTTTCAACAAAAGAATCGCCATAACCATATTGCGTTGTTTGTACTAACTTACCCTCTACGCTATAAAATTTCTGCTC
>CAXBDO010000063.1:0-9559 GCA_963974165.1 uncultured Aequorivita sp. | reverse complement strand
AATATTTGCCGTGCCTTCAACATTTGCTTTCTTAATAGCTTGATAACGAGAAGGATTAAAATTGATAAACCCTGCACAATGGTACACTTTAGTTATGCCCACAAATGCATCGGAAAGCGCTGGAATATCAGTAATATTCGCTTCAATCCATTCAATTTTATTAAAAAGGATATCGACCTCTGAAGTGTATAGCGCAAATACCTTTTTCACTGCCTGAATATCGCTATTGGCCCTATGGATGGCACGCACTGGCATATTTTCCTGTACCAAGAAATACAAAAGATGAGAACCAACTAAGCCTGTGCCACCGGTAACTAATATCATATAGCGAAAATACTGAAAATGAATTCAAAGTTCTACTGTCTTTCATCTTCAATTTTGAATCGTGAAACTTGAATCTTCGCCCCATAACCCTATCTTTGCACCTTCAAACTCGGAAGCCATATTGGCGGAGTAATAAATTTATACAAAATGAAGCTGAAAAATTTCGTTGAAGAACTACAATGGCGAGGCATGGTACACGATGTAATGCTCGATACTGAAGAACACCTTATGGAAACAATGCGTTCTGCTTATGTGGGTTTTGACCCTACTGCAGACTCTTTACACATTGGTAATTTGGTGCCTATTATGCTATTGTCTTTTTATCAACGCGCCGGACATAGGCCGGTGGCCTTGGTTGGCGGGGCTACAGGAATGATTGGCGATCCGTCGGGAAAAAGTGCAGAGCGCAATTTGCTGGACGAAACGGCCTTGCGTCACAATCAGGAATGTGTAAAAAATCAGCTTTCACAATTTTTGGATTTTTCATCAGGTGCCGAAAATCAAGCGGTTCTTGTAAATAATTACGATTGGATTAAGGAATTTTCGTTCCTTGATTTTATCCGAAAAGTAGGGAAGCACATCACCGTTAATTATATGATGGCGAAAGATTCGGTAAAAACGAGATTAAGTGGCGAAAGTGCAGATGGACTGTCATTCACCGAATTTACCTACCAATTAATACAGGGTTACGATTTTGTTCATTTAAATAGAGATCTTAATTGTACCCTACAAATGGGAGGGAGCGATCAATGGGGAAATATAACCACCGGCACCGAACTGTTGCGCCGTATGGACGGAACAAAAGGCTATGCTTTAACCTGTCCGTTAATTACAAAAAGTGATGGAAGCAAGTTTGGAAAAAGCGAAGGCGGCAATGTTTGGTTAGACGCCAATAAAACGTCGCCCTACAAATTTTACCAATATTGGTTAAATACAAGCGACGATGATGCCGAAAAATATATTAAGATTTTCACCTTTTTGGATAAACAGACTATAGACAATTTGGTGTTGGAACATAAAGAAGCCCCGCACTTAAGATTGCTTCAAAAACGTTTGGCGCAGGAAGTAACAACAACCGTGCACAATGCTGAAGAATATGAAAAGGCGGTGAAGGCATCTGAAATTTTGTTTGGAAATTCTACTTCCGATGACTTAAAAACTTTGGATGAAAAAACGTTTTTAGATGTTTTTGAAGGCGTGCCGCAGGCGGAAATCCCGAAAGAAGATATTGAGGAAGGCATTAATATTATTGGTGCTTTGGCTGAAAAAACCGGTTTTTTAAAATCTAATGGCGAAGCGCGTCGCGCTCTTAAGGAGAATTCAATTTCTGTAAATAAGGAAAAAGTTGCAGACGATTTTAACGTTTCAAAAAACGATTTAATCAATGGGCAATTTGTTCTTTTACAGCGCGGAAAGAAAAATTATTTTATAATTAAGGCGGTGTAATTTTGTATCTTTAGATGTAAAATTACGCAAAATGAAAAAAGAAGAATTAAGGGAGAAAGTACTTTCTTATATTCGTGAAGCTGATGACGACACTTTACGAATGGTTAATGAGGTTATAGAAAATTATATTACAAATGATATTGTGGCCTATTCAATGAATGGTGAACCTTTGTGTAAAGAAAAATACATAAAGAGTATTCAGGCTGCAGATGCTTCTATAAATAAAGGGGAGTTTACAACGGTCGAAGATTTGGAAAACGAGGTCGGCAATTGGTAGGATGTCACATTTAACAAAAATAGAGGTTCATGGTCTCCACAGGCTAAAAATGATTTAAGGGTTATATTTGACAGGATAGAAGAAAAAACCAAATCAAGACAAAGTGCTACAAATGTTATAAAGGATATTATTGAAGCTTCAAGAAAAATTATTTTTGCTGAGCAGTATCAGGTTGATGAGTATCTAGGAGAACCTTATAGAAGAATGGTTGTTCGACATTTTAAAGTTATTTATAAAATTCAGTCAAAGACGGAAATACGGATTCTTCAAATTTTTGATAGCTACCAACATCCCAACGCCCTTAGAAAATAAAAAAAATCCCCGGCAAAATTTGCGCGGGGATTCTCAATTAACTAACCAACCAAATTATGAAAAATCATCACTTTTTCATAGGGGTTTGGTCGGAGCATCATTCAATACCTTACGCTGAAGATTAAATAGTTATGTTAAATATTTCCCTATAGTACCATAAGGTTGCAACCGCGAATATCGCTACTGTCAAAACGCCCAATTATTTCAAAAGAGCCATCGGCAAAGGTCTTTCCCAAATCTTGTGTTGCAATAAAGGAACAGGAGTTGAGGTTGGCCAAATCTATTACATTAATTCCGCCAGTTTTTTCGAAGGTATAGGTTAAGGCATCTTCGGTGTCGCGGGTTAAAATTTTCATCCAGGGTGGACAAGTAAAATTACCATCGCCAGTAGAATAAGCCTGGGAAAGTAATTCGGTCATTCCATATTCGCTATGGATTTTAGGTACGGCAAAGCCCTTCTTTAAAATTTCGTGCAATTCTTCCCTGATCATTTCCTTGCGGCGTCCCTTCATTCCCCCAGTTTCCATTACAACCGTGTGTTTTAATTGAAAATCTTTCATTTCAATCAAATCCAATAAGGCATACGAAACACCTATTAGCAAGGTTTTTTGGTTGTTTTTTTCTAATGCTTCCAATTTTTCTATTA
Source organism: uncultured Aequorivita sp. (assembly GCA_963974165.1). Classification (GTDB taxonomy): domain Bacteria; phylum Bacteroidota; class Bacteroidia; order Flavobacteriales; family Flavobacteriaceae; genus Aequorivita. Next base: position 6,554 of record CAXBDO010000063.1, on the reverse strand, counting down.
GGGCCTCTATTTCATATAAATAAAATCCGCTATTTGGGTTTTCGCTCTGTTCTATTAAATGTTCAACCATATAAATCAATGAAGAACCTTCCCGTTCCAAATAGGAGGGCAGCAGTGCCAAGATTGTAAAATCTTTGGGCGTGCCATATTGGCTTTGAAACGCCTTTAAAAAACTGGTTTCGTAGAGTTTTAAATCTGAAACAAAATGCTTGCTTGTAATGCTCCCTGTGGTCCCGCTGCTTGTAAAAATGGTTTCCTCATTTTTATTTTCCGCCATAATTTTATGGCTTTTGAAAAATTGAATTGGGAGAAAAGGAATCTGGGCAATAGTTGTTACTTCTGAAATATTCGTATTCAAAAGATTGCAGAATTGCCTATATACCGCCACATTTTCATATTGAAAACGAAATACTTCAAGGGCTATGCGCTCAAAATCTTCGGAAGACTTAATTCTAAATATTTCTTTTTCAAGCATATTTTTTCAAAGGAAATTTTTTCCAAAAATAGTTAAATAAAAAAAGCCCCTGCTGATACAGAGGCTTTAAAATAATTTGCTGTTGAATTACTTAATCACCAATTTTTTGGTGGTTGAATTATTTCCTTGTTCAATCTTAAGTATATAAACCCCACTTTTCAGTTTTGAAATATCCAATCTGTCGCCCATAAGATTGGTTTTAACAACTTGTTTTCCAAGTACATCAAAAATCGAGATTGTTTTTGCGCCCCCAGCTTTTGAAACAACATTTACAAAACCATTGGTAGCTGGATTAGGAAATACCGAAAACTGACCTTGAATTTGTTCATTTACGCCTATGGCAGATAAGAACATAATGTTATCGAACCAAAAAGATTCTGTGCCCGCATTATTCCTACCTTCAATAACTAACTGAACTAAACTGGAAGGAATGCTAGCCGTAGCATTTTGCCATTCCAATTGATATTGGCCCGTACCCGAATCAAATGGCACCAAATCATCCAAATCTGTTCCTGTTGAATTGAAGAGATCAATTTCGTTACCATTCGTTAAGTCGCGGATATAAATTCGCAAACGGTCTGAACCCGCTTCGTTAACCGTGCCATCGCCCTCGTAATTTCCGTTGGAAGGATTGCTGTTTATATCCAATAAAAAATCTACGGAAACCCCGGGCGATGAAATAGCAGTTAAATCTATTAGGTCAAATTCAAGGATAAAATTACCATCCACATCACTCATTTGATACCCCTTTGCGCCATCCGTAAAAGTTACGGTAGAAGATGGTTTTTTGTCTGTAACACCAACATCATCGCCATCTGTAAGGCCAACGTCTGGAGTGTTATATGGAACGTACGAGGCATTAAAGCCCATTTCTCCGCCAATGCTTGCGTAATCTACAAGCGGTTGCCCCGCGTTGTTAAGAAGGTCGTGAGCAATATTCGGATCGCCTGTATCCGTATATTTTCCGGAGAATGTGTTCGGCTCCTCAAAACTGGTGCCTGCAACTTGGGCGAAAGCTACAGCACCCATCAAAAGAGCCACAATAAATGTAGTTTTCTTCATCAGTTAAAGTTTAAATTTGTTATACAAATATAATTAATTGTTCTTTTGTAAATCATTGAGTATAAGTATAATTAGTGTTTATTTTTCCAAAAATTTTTATAACATTTTTGGATCAAATCACCTTGTGTTACCAAAAGGTTATGTAATGGTTAACAATAAGCGTGCTAAACATATGCTAACGTTAATTAATGGTATATTTGAAACGTTAAAAAATGAAATGTTCCTGAGCAAAGAGCTGTAAAAAATGAAAAAAAAAGACATTACAATTTTATTGGTAGACGATGAACCGGACATTCTGGAAATTGTGCGCTACAATTTAACTGCGGAAGGATATACAGTTGAAACTGCCGAAAATGGTTTTGAAGCAATTGAACAGGCAAAAAAAGTAAGGCCACACCTTATTATTATGGACGTAATGATGCCTAAAATGGACGGTATTGAAGCCTGTGAAAAAATTAGGAACATCCCCGATCTTTCTGAAACCATTATCACATTTTTAACTGCTCGGGGCGAAGATTATTCACAAATGGCGGGCTTTGAAGCTGGCGCCGATGATTATATTACTAAACCAATTAAGCCGAAAGTACTGGTAAGTAAGGTAAAAGCTTTACTGCGCAGGTTTAAGGAAGAAGATGGGGATGATAAAATTAAACTGGGCAACCTAACCATAAATCGCGAAGAGTATAAAATTATTTTGGGAAAAGAGGAAATTGTCCTTCCCAAAAAAGAGTTTGAATTGTTGGCCCTATTGGCATCAAAACCCGGGAAAGTGTTTAAGCGGGAAGATATTTTAGATTCCATTTGGGGTAATGATGTAATTGTGGGTGGCCGAACCATAGATGTCCATATTCGGAAGCTTCGCGAAAAAATTGGGGACGATAAATTTAAAACAGTGAAGGGAGTTGGCTATAAGTTTGTAGTTTAGCTAAAATGAAATTCACCAAAAAATATAATTTTGCCGCATCTACCGCGCTGCTCATTACGCTGTTTTCAACATTGGCACTTGGCGGCTTCCTCTACTTTCATTTAGGGAATATCACATTTTGGCTTTTTTATTTTTTTATTTTTTCCTTCATTCTTTCCTTTTGTATTTTACAATACCGGGTTGAAAAATTCATCTATCTGCGAATTAAAAAGATTTATAAAGACGTTCGAATTCTAAACGAAAAAGATTTCCCACAGCCTTCCGTTACCACAGATATGGAAGTGCTTACCCGCGAAGTGGAAAACTACGTTAATGTAAAAAAACTTGAAATTGAGACCCTAAATGTTCGCGAAAACTACCGCAAGGAATTTATGGGAAATATTTCGCACGAACTAAAAACGCCTTTGTTTACCGTTCAGAGTTACATCCTTACACTGCTGGATGGGGCCATGAAAGATAAAAAAGTGCGGAAAGAATACCTTCGCCGCGCCAGTAAAGGCGTTGAAAGATTAATTTATATTGTAAAGGAGCTGGACATGATTTCCAAACTGGAAATTGGCGGATTGGTTCTTAATAAAGAAAATTTCAATATTATAGCCTTGGTGCAGAATGTATTCGATTTGCTGGAGATGCGAGCCGCCAAAAAAAACATTTCACTGGTTTTTGATAAGGAATACACCAAGGAAATTATGGTCTATGCAGATCGGGCAAGGGTGGAACAGGTGCTAACAAATCTTATTGTGAATTCCCTGAAATATGGCAAACAGGATGGTACAACTGAAGTTAGTATAGAAAACATTCTGGAAAAAAAACTTTTGGTGCGCGTTACCGACAATGGTGAAGGAATACTAAAGGAAAATCTACCCCGAATATTTGAGCGGTTTTATAGGATCGATAAAAGTGGCTCCAGAAAAGAAGGAGGTAGTGGTCTTGGCCTTTCAATCGTAAAACATATTGTGGAGGCACACAACGACAAAATATACGTTGAAAGCCAGATTGGTATTGGCTCCGAATTTTCATTTACCCTCGAAAAGGGAAAATAATTTTGAAAAATTAACTGGCTGGGCCGGTATTGCTATCAATCCTTTATAATTTTTTACCCTATCTAATTCTTTCAGACTAAAATGCTCCTGTGTACATGACGGTGCAATGCCTATATTTTCCAGTCGTTTTGCCAAATATTCCTGTTCGTACTGTCCGGGGGTGGGCACGAAAAAAACTTGTTTTTCTAAGATGGTTAAGTCCATAATGGTGGTATAGCCTGATCTGCATACGACCAACTTACTTTTATTGATGGTTTCTTCAAGTTCGTGGCTGGTTAAAAAATTTACCATTCTAATATTTCCGAACGTCTCCCATTTTTGATTTTCTTCAATCATGCCGCGAACCATTATTATATTTTTATCACTTTCTTTGAAAACAGCTTTCAGTTTTGCCTCAAACAAACTGCGTTGCGGTTCGGGGCCCGAAAGTAAAAGCAATACATCAATAGCAGGGGTCACTTCTTCTTTTTGCATTCGGCTTAAAACTCCAAGGGACTCAACGGGGAAGGTGTTATTATTTAAGTGCCCCAGTTTTCCGCTAAGATTTTCATCTTTATTGGCCACATCGGGAATCCAACAGACGTCGAACTTTTCAATAATTTTTTGATGAATTTTACTGCTAAAAAAAGAAGTGTTTCCCGATAGAACTTTCAATTGGTGTGTTATATAAACTGAAGGAACTCTTGCACTTCGAACCCCAAAACGATTATCGCTGATTATTCCGTGAAGGTTTCTTTCGGAAACCAATTGTTCCATATATTTTTTTTCAGCTGAAATTGTTTTGAGTATATGGGGCAATTTCAGCAGCATTTGCCATTTAAAATTTCGTCCATTCTTAGGGTAGGTAATGTTGTAAGAAGGAAGTTTAATACTTTCCAAGGAGGGAAATTCTTTCTGTAGCAACAACAATGCTGCCCCGTCTGAAGCCAATAAAACCGAATAATTATGCTGAAGAAGTGCCCGAATTATGGGGATACAACGTGTAGCGTGGCCGAGGCCCCAATTTAACGGCGCAACCAAAATCGTTTTTGCTTTCGGCATAAAAACAAAGGTAGCTATAATTGCTACGGCATATAATTTACTTAATTTTACATCCTTAAATATTAAATGGGAAATTAAGAAATTCGAAATACCACATTTTTGAGTGTTGTTTCCAATTTTCAATTTCAATCTTAAAATAAATCTGTGGGAAGTAAAAATAAATTAAGACGTTTTAGAGAGAATGAAACTTTTGAAAATGTAGTACAACCTTCTAGGGAGGAAGTGATAAATAACTCGCTTTCCTTAATGGGCAATTGGCGAAAGGAGTTCTTTAAAAATGAAAACCCACTGGTTTTGGAACTAGGCTGTGGCAAAGGCGAATATTCTGTTAGCCTTGCAAAAGCAAACCCTAATATAAATTTTCTGGGCATAGACATTAAAGGAGCCCGTTTTTGGCGAGGCGCTAAAATTGCCTTGGAAGAAAATCTTGACAATGTTGGTTTTTTACGCACCCAAATTGAATTGGTAGATCATCTTTTTGCGGAAAACGAAGTAGATGAAATTTGGATAACTTTTCCCGATCCGCAAATAAAATATAAGCGTACCAAGCACCGTTTGACCAATGAAGAATTTCTTCAGAAATACAAAAAGATATTAAAACCAGAAGGGGTGGTGCATTTAAAAACCGATAGCGAATTTATGCACGGGTACACACTTGGATTGCTTCACGGACTTAGGGAAACAATTGAATATGCGCACCACGATGTATACGGAAGCCAAGGCGCGCCGAGAGCTGTAACAGATATTCAGACCTTTTATGAAAACCAATATCTCGAGGTTGGAAAAAAAATTACCTATATAAGGTTTAGATTCCGTTAGTTAAAATTTCATTATATTCACAGAAACTAAGGCCCTAAATGGCAATTTTTTACAACTTACTTATAGGTTTACTTGGGTCTTTTGTTGGGGTTTTGCCTCCTGGCTTAATCAACATGTACGCAGCAAAAATAAGTATGAAGGAAGGCCGAAGAAAAGGCTTTCTTTTTGCAATAGGGGTCTGTATTACGGTCATGTTACAGACCTATATAGCCTTAATATTCGCAGGCTATATTGGCCAACATCCAGAAATTGTAAGCTTACTTCAAAAGGTTGCCCTGGGCATTTTTATGAGTCTTACTATTTACTTTATGTTTATAGCCAAAGACACCCGCAGGGAAATAAGGGACCACGGAGAAAACTCAAAAAAAAATAGATTTTTTCTTGGCGTCTTTATTGCCATGCTCAATCTGCTTCCCATTCCATATTGGATTTATTTAAGTATTACTTTCTCCGCTTTTAATGCTTTTTCATTTTCACAGCCCGCCCTTTTATTGGCCGTTATTGCCTCTGGTATCGGTACTTTTGGGAGTTTGGCGCTTTACATCCAGTTTTTTAGACCGAAGGAGGATTCGCGTAAACTAAAGCTGAATATGAATTACGTAATAGGGATTATTACCGCTATTATTTCGGTTATTACTTTCTTTAAAATTATAAAGGAAATGTAATATGGCCAATGAAGGTTTTTTTGATCAAGTATATCAAGTAGTAAGGTTAATTCCGTACGGCAAGGTTACATCTTATGGGGCCATTGCAAATTATTTGGGCGCTTCTGGAAGTGCCAGAATGGTAGGCTGGGCTATGAATGCGAGCAAAAAACAGGAAGTGCCGGCCCATCGAGTAGTAAACCGAAATGGTTTATTGACGGGCAAACACCATTTTGATGGCACCCATTTAATGCAGCAACTTTTGGAAAATGAGGGAATAGAAATCATAGATCTAAAAATCCAGAATTTCGAGAAGCATTTTTGGGATCCAAGGAAGGAACTTTAAATTCCAATTTCCAATTTCTATTTTTAGTATTCTGAAAAAAGAGGCTCTGGAATTAGTGCTAATTTCTACAAACAATACTACCTGCCGCCTCTGCATACTGCCAACTTATTTTAGTATATTTGCACTTTAGAATCAATCTAAATATTAAAGATATAAAATGAGCATTTCAAAACAAGACATTCTTCAAGCCCTTGAAACC